>JAYUAM010000730.1:0-3429 GCA_043741295.1 Acidimicrobiia bacterium | reverse complement strand
CGCTCGGGTGCACCCTGCCGCTGTTCTTGACCCTGATCGCGGCGTCGCTCACCGCCGACGGCACCACATCATCGGTGATCGTGTTCGCCGCCTTCGGTGCCGGCATGGGCGTGGTGATGATGGCCCTGGCCGTCACCGCCGCGTTCGCCCGTCACGGCCTCACCCGACTGCTGCGCAGCGCCCTTCCCTGGCTCACCCGAGCGTCAGGCGCGATGCTGCTCCTCGCCGGCGGCTACCTGAGCTACTACTGGTGGCGGATCAAATACGGTCGCACCGCGACGCTGTCGTCCGACCCGATCGTCGGACGAGCAACCCGGTTCACCGCTCACGTCCAACGCTGGGCCCATCAACGAGGCGGCCTCATCCTCACTGGCGCCGCCGCCGTCGTCGCCGTCGCGTTGATCGCTTGGCGCACCCGTCGGCGGCCCGATCGCGGGGAGTCGATCATCACCGAGACCGTGGAGCACCTCTCATGAACCGACCCCGCCTCGCTGCGGTCCTGATCGCCGCCGCGGTAGTCGCATCGGCGTGCGCCGGAAGCAACACCGACCGCCCGACCAGCGGCGCGAGCACCGCAGCCAGCCCGGTGGTCGCCCTCACCAGTGTGGAGCAGTTCGCGGCGGCGTTCAACGCCGACACGGGCATAGCGCGAGTGATCCTGCCGGTCGCCCCCACTTGAGGCGAATGCCTCGCTGGGGCCAGTTGGGTCTCACAGAACATCCTCGCCAAGTACCCGAACCTGCACATCAAGATCTACGCCGTGTGGACCCGCGCCCTCGCCAGCGACACGCGCAGCGCCATCCCCGACGACGTGTTCACCGACACCCGCGTGACCACCTACTGGGACGCCAACCACACCCTCGGCACCTGGCTCGCCCAACACGGGCTCAGCAGCTTACCGATCCTCTACGACGCCTACCTCGTCTTCGACAAGAACGCCGTCTGGAGCGACCACCCCGACCCCATCGCGTTCACGACGCCGATCCTGGCCGACACCAACAAACTCGCCAAAGCAATCGCCGCGATCGCCGATGCCCCCCGCTGACAGCCACCATGCCCGGAGCGCGTCAGCGAACGACGGTCTTGTTGCGGTATCAGGTTCGGGGCTGACGGGAGCGTCCTCGTAGCGACCCGACCGCCCATCGCCACCCGTCCGGCGGCCGGGCCGATACCGGCTCTTCCAAGGCCGGCACGCGCCCGAGCCTGACCGGGGTTCATCGACCGACAGGAGAATCCGCATGGAGCGATTCGATGCCGTGGTGATCGGTGGTGGCATGACCCCGCTGGTCCGCCTCGCCTACCGGCTGTGGGTCCGGGAGACCTCGGCTGTGCTGGGGGTGTCGGCACGACTCGTCGTGGTGGAGCGTTGCGTCCCTGACCGCGGCGACCTTCATCGTGGCTGCTCTGCTCGGCCGCGTCCTCGCCGGTGGCTTCGGGGCCATCGACACGTCGAACGGCGAAGCGGTCGCGATGGTCGTCCGATCGATGAGCAACGGGCTCTTGCTGACCGGGCTCGTCGTCGGCGCGGTCTTCGGGATGTTCGCCGCGTCCACGTCCAGTCTGGAGACGACGCTCGACATCGCTGGCGCTGGCCGACGCGATCGAACGGCCGTTCTCTTCGTGCCATCGGTGTCGATCGCTGCCACACTGGCGGTTGCTCTCGCCACGTTCTCGCTCGTGCCGATGCTCGCCTTCATGCACGGCACGGTTGGACGAGCGGTGATCGCCGCGGTCACGCTCCCGCTGGTGGCCCTCGCCGCGGCGATGGCATCGGCCGTGCAGGTGCTGGTGTCCCGGGCCATGCAGCGCTACCTCCGCTTGCCCGGTGCGCACGCTGGTGGCGGGGCGACAGCGGTGACACTGGCCGCATGGGTGTTCGTCTGCCTGCCCGCCCTGAAGCCGTCGATGCCACGCGACGGCGCCCGGTCTCTGCTGCCCGATGATGTTCCGGCCCACGTCCGCGAGCTGATGACCGGTGGAGGCGTGCGTGCGATCGCCGCGGCGGTTGCCGGGCTCCTCGTGCTCGGCGCCGGCATCGCCTCGTCGTTTCGCGCGGCCTCGGCCCGCCCGACAGTGACGCCCGAGCGGGCGCCGGCGTTCCTGGTGCGATCCACGTCGGTACCGAACAGAACGATCCGGGTGCACGCCTGGTACGAGTTCGTCACCTTGTTGCGGAACCCGACGACCACGGTCCTCGCGCTGGCTGGGGCGGGCTGTGGCCTCGGCGCAGCTGCCTTCCGCCACGGCCTGGCCGGCAAGGTGGCGCTGTTGGCCCTACCGGCGATCGCCGGTGCGGTCGGTTTGCGCGCGAGCGGGCACAACCTACGAGCAGCCTGGACCCTGTGGGCGGTAGCAGGTTGGGGCTCCCCCTGGGTCGTGGGCAAGCTCGTCGGGACGTTTCTCGTCGCGGCCACGCTGTTCATACCTAGCGCCGTGGTGATCGCCCTCGTCGCCGGACCCGCTACCGCGGCACCGCTGGCGCTCCAGGTCTTCCTGCCAACCGTCGCCGGTGCCACCTTGGCAGGAACCATTCTCCCGATCTCCGACGAGCAGCCACTCGGCACCGCGATGACCGCGGCCCTGACCGGGGTGTGGTGGCGCCTCGACCGCATCGACCCCGCGGTCATCGTGAAGCAGGGCTGACGCGGCGTCCTTCCACACGGCGATCTCGCGAACCCTGGCGCTCGTGGTGCGGGCGCTCGATGTTCGGTGTTCCTGGTGGCGTCGGTGATCGCGTTGCTCGAGCGCGTCGGCATGACCGACCTCGGTGGGTTGCTCTGGACCTGGCCGGTGCTTTTCCTGGTTCTCGGGCTCTGTCACGAGGGCGCGCACGTCGCCGCGCTGTATCTGCTCGGCGGGCAGCTCGCTTCCACGTCGGCCGACACCGAGGGGGTCCACCTCGGCTTTGTGACGCTCGGAGCTCGGCGCGACGTCGCCGTGGTGCTCGCTGGTCCCGCGGGTGCGGCGTCGCTCGGAGTCGATCTGAGCGCGGTCGCACTCGTGCTCGGCGCCCCGCCGATGGTGTCGCTCGGCGTGATGGCCGTCGGTGTCGGACACCTGGTGAGCTTGCTGGTGTCCCGGGGCGACGGCTTGGAGTTGCGAATCCTGCTCGGGAGGCCGGTCGAAGTGGACCACACCTTCCGGTCAGGGCACTAGCCGAGCAGATCGGTGACGATGCCGGTCCAGTAGTCGGTGCACAGCCCGAGCGAGGCGACGTCGACGCGCTCGTCGTGGCCGTGGAAGCGGGCGGCGAAATCAGCCATCGTCACGCCAGGCGAGAACAGGCCCGTGCCGTAGCTCACGACGCCCTTCTCGCGAAAGAAGCGGGCGTCGGTGGCGCCGACGATCAGCTCGGGCAACCACTCGGCCGTCGGGTACACGGCGTGCAGCTGGCGCGTCATCGCGTCCCACATCGGGTTGCCCATCGGT
>JAYUAM010000729.1:0-1304 GCA_043741295.1 Acidimicrobiia bacterium | reverse complement strand
GCCGCTACCGTCGTCGGCCGTGAGTGGCGAGTCGAACTTCCTGAAGGCGTGTCGGGGCGAGGCGGTGACGCGCCGGCCCGTGTGGTTCATGCGGCAGGCGGGGCGGTCGCTGCCGGAGTACAAGGCGATCCGGGGCGAGGGTTCGATCCTGCAGGCCATCGCCCAGCCCGACCTCGCCGCCGAGATCACCCTCCAACCGGTCCGCCGTTACGGCGTCGACGCCGCGATCCTGTACTCGGACATCGTCGTTCCCGCCGCGGCGATCGGCTTCGGTGTCGACGTCGCTCCCGGTACCGGGCCGGTGATCGCCGACCCGTTCCGGTCGGCCGCCGACCTCGCCCGCCTGCGCCCGCTCGACCCCGAGGCGGACACGCCCTACGTGCTCGAGACGTGCCGCATCCTGGCCCGCGAGCTCGGTGCCGTTCCGCTCATCGGGTTCGCCGGCGCGCCGTTCACCGTGGCGAGCTACCTGATCGAGGGACGGCCGAGCCGCACCTACACCCGTACGAAGGCGCTCATGTACGGCGACGAGCCGCTGTGGCACCAGCTGCTCGACCGCCTCGCCGACCTCGCCGTCGCATCGCTGCGCTCGCAGGTCGGCGCCGGCGCATCGGCCCTGCAGCTGTTCGACTCGTGGGCCGGCGCGCTCTCGCTGCCCGACTACCGCCGCTACGTGCTCCCCCACTCGTCGAAGGTGTTCACCGGCGTGGCCGACCTCGGCGTGCCCCGCATCCACTTCGGCGTCGAGACCGGCGAACTGCTCACGGCGATGGCCGACGCGGGCGCCGATGTGGTGGGCATCGACTGGCGGGTGCCGCTCGACGTCGCCCGGGCCCGGCTGGACACCCTGCGCCCGGGCATCGCCGTGCAGGGCAACCTCGACCCGGCGGCCGTCGTCGCCGGCTGGGACGTCGCCAAGGTAAAGGCGGTCGAGGTGCTCGCCGCCAACGGCGACCGGCCGGGCCACATCTTCAACCTCGGCCACGGCGTGCTGCCCGAGACCGACCCGAGCGTGCTCGAACGGCTCACCGCGTTCGTCCACGGGGACGACGTGTCGTGAGCGCGACGACGTCGAGGACCGCCGTGCTGCTGATGGCCTACGGCACGCCACGCACCCGCGCCGAGATCGAGCCGTACTACACCGACATCCGTCGCGGTCGGCCGCCCACGCCGGAACAGCTCACCGACCTCGCCAACCGCTACGAGGCGATCGGCGGTCTGTCGCCGCTGGCCGAGCGCACGGAGGCACAGCGGCGCGGGCTGCAGGCCGCGCTGGATGCGCTGGCGCCCGGTGGCTACGAGGT
>JAYUAM010000728.1:0-8031 GCA_043741295.1 Acidimicrobiia bacterium | reverse complement strand
GGCCGCTCGCGCCCTCGACGAGGTTGATGAGCTTGCTCGACCCGTGGGTGGTTACGACGGCGATCGTGCGGATGTTGCGCAGCGCGCCCCGCACCCGGTTGCGTCCGGCCGGCAGCGTGTAGGCGACGCCTTCGACCCAGACGCGGTCCCACCAGCCCTTGAGCATCGCCGGCGGCCCCGACCACCACGTCGGGTAGACGAACACGAGGGCATCGGCCCGGTGCAGGCGTTCGGCGTAAGCGGCGACGTGCGGCTTGGTCTCCGGCGGCGCGTGGTGGTTCAGCCGCTCGTGCAGCGACAGCACCGGGTCGAAGCCCTCGCCGTACAGATCGCACACGTCGACCGTGTGCCCGCACCGCTCGAGTGTCGAGGTCGCCAGGTCGCGTAGGTGCGCGGTGTAACTGTCCGGCACCGGATGCACGTACACGAGGAGCACGTGCTTGGCCGGCCCGCTCATCGCAGGCCCCGCAGCGTCGTGTCGATGCGGGCGAGGAAGGCGGTGCGCCCGGCGTCGGTCGAGTGGTCGAGGTCGTAGAGCCCTAGCCACGTCGTCCGTGTTCGCAGGCCGCACGTGTGCCGGAGCGCCCGCGTCAGCGTCCGTCGGCCGGCGTCGGACGTGAGGCGCACGTAGAGGCGCGGCGAGCCGTACGTCGAGATGCCGACGATGCGGCGCATGTGGCCGAGGAGCGGGCGGACCTTGTGCGTCGTCGGGTCGAGGGCGAAGGCGACGCCCTGCACGAGCACGCGCTCGAGCCAGCCCTTCAGGATCGCCGGATGTCCCGACCACCACGTCGGGTAGACGAACACGAGCATCTCGGCCCAACGGACGTGGTCGGCATGCTCGGCGACCTGTGGATCGATGATCGGTCCGTCGGTGTTGTAGACGCGTCGTTCCTCGGCGGTCATCGCGGCGCGGAACCCGAGCTCGTACAGCCGAAGGACGCGCCGCTCGTGACCGGCCGCATCGAGGGCCCGCTCGACCGTCGCGAGCTGCGCGGCCGAGTAGCTGTCCGGGTCGGGATGAGCCTGGACGACGAGGACGCGCACGAACGCGCACTCTACGGGGCCAGTGAACGGCGATGTCGGGCCGGGCCGGGTACCGTCTGGGCCGATGATGCGCGTCCGCCTGTTCGGCATTCCGCTCGTGGCCGACTGGTGGTTCTTCCTCGGCCTCGTGTTCCTCGCCCAGTGGGCCGGCGGTGGGCGGGCCGGGCTCATCGCCGCGGTCGCCATCGGCATTCTCACCGTGGTCCACGAGCTCGGTCACGCCCTGCTCGCCCGGCACTACGGATGCGAGGTGGCGATCCGGCTGAACCTCCTGCAGGGGTGGGCGAGCTACTCGGCTCCCCGGCCGTTGACGCGCGGCGAGCGGATCTCGATCAGCCTCGCCGGGCCGTTCGCCCAGCTGGGTGCCGCCCTGCCGTTTCTCTGGCTCGTGCACGGCCCGGCGGTCGACTCGCTGCGGGTGTACCGAAGCTTTCCCGTCGGCGGTCTTCCGTTGGCGGTCGACCTGTGGATCGGGCTCGTGTGGGCCGGCGTGGTGATCGCCCTGCTCAACCTGCTCCCGCTGTGGCCCCTGGATGGCGGGCACGTGGTCGAGCAGGTGCTCGCCACGCGGCTCGGCGACAAGCGGGCGCAGCGCGCATTGGCGATCGGCACGCTCGTCGCCTGCGGTCTGGTGCTCGTTGGATCGTTCGCCGCGGGCGGCAGCACCGGATGGCTCGCCAACGAGCGCGAGCGTGCCGCCCGGGCCGTCGGCGAGGGCCTGCGTCACTCGTTCGGCAGCGCGATCTGGGAGCAGGTCCGATCGTTCCCCGGGCACCTGCTCACGCTGCCGTGGCTGCTGCTGATCTTCTGCGGGTTCGCCAGCTGGTCGGTGCTCAAGCGCCCGGCCGCCGGTGCCACGTTGGCGGGTGCCCGCCGCGGCCGGCTCCCGGTCGCCGAGACGCCGGACCCGGCAGCGGTGCAGGCCGAGCAGGTGGGATGGATGACCGGTCAGCCGGGCGCCGGGCCGGGGGTGTGGCCGGCGGGGTGGGAGCCGTCACCGTGGCTGCGGGCGCACAGCGCGCTCCGCCGCGGCGACTACCCCGCGGCCCAGCTGGCGATGGCTGATCTCGTCCGACCCGGCGGTCGGTGGGTTGCCCCAGCGCCCCAGCGGCCCGAGCTGTCGAACCTCGTGCCCGTCCTGCCCGACCCGTTTCCGGTAGACGACCCGGTCCGCGCTGCCGAGGTCCTCGCCGTCCGCTCGGTCCACGGGCCGGCGGCGCCGCTGCTGCGCCTTGCGTCGTCGCTCTACGAGCAGGTCGGCGATCCCGAGATCCTGTATGTCGCCGCCAGCGGGTTGGGCCGGCGCGGCTTGGCCGATGACGCGATGGCGTGGCTGCGCCGGGCGGCGATGGAACGGCCCGACCGTGAGCGGCTGCTCGCCGACGCCGGGTTCGTGCCCCTGCACGCCCGCCACGACTTCCAGCAGCTCCTCGACGCCCTCCGTCCGGCCGGCGCCGGCACCGGCGCGTGAGCGTCAGCCGAGCGCGCCGGCAGTGCTGATCCACGTCCGCGACCTCGACCGAATCGCGCTGGGCGAGCCTTGAGATCGGCTACCGACTATCGCCTCGCGGTCAGCAGTTGATCGAGGGCGACCGATCGGGCTGAGCCGTCGCCGATTGGCGCAGGAGTCGGCCAGGCGGTGGACGCCGTTCGTCCCAACCAATGGCCGCCAGCTTGGTGGACGAGGACACGCGGGTGGTTCGCCGTTTTGCGCCGTCAGAATTTGCCCTTGTGGGCGCATGCGTCCGTTTTCGTGATTCCTGATGCGTCGCAGGCGCAAGGTGCCCGGGTCGGCCGGTCCGGCACCACGGCGTGCGCAGGCGATGGCGGCGGGCTGACGGCGGTCGTCGTGCCGACCAGGCACCATCACGCGCCAGCGAGACGGTCCCGGTTGACGTCGACCCAGGCGTGGGCCCGGCGGTTGCGGGCCTCGTAGCCGGCGGCCCACACCTCGACGTAGCCGGCCCGGCCGGCGGCGGCCCGTTCGGCCACCTGGCCGAGCGCCCGGTCGAGGAAGGCGAGCAGGTGCTCGACCACCCGCCGGCGCGCCGAGGTGTCGAGATCGCCGTAGGCGTCGCAGTAGGCGGCGAACCGGGCCACCTGATCGACGCCGACCCGACCATCGGTCAGGTCAACGGGCGCCCAGGCCGGCACCCAGTGGCGGGCGGCGATCGCCACGTCCCACAGCGCGTCGGTGGGCGCGGCGAAGTCGAAATCGATGAACGCCACGGCTCGCCCGTCGCGCGCAACCACGTTCTCGACGCAGAGGTCGTTGTGCCCGACCACGACGTCAGCTCCCGGCCCGAGGCGCGCCTCGGGTGACAGCGTGCGGTCCCACACCGCATCGGCCGGCACGACGAACGAACGGGTGGCGTCGTGCAGGGCGCGCTGGAGTCGGGCGACGCTCGTCAACACCTCGGTCGTCGCCGTCCACGCCGGGTACGGCGGCAGGCCGACCTCGCCCGGCACGAAGTCGAGCACCGACCGACCGTCGGTGTAGCCGCGCGCTCGTGGAGATCCAGTGAACCCGACGGCGGCGAGGTGGTCGAGCAGTGCATGCACCGTGGCGGTGTGCGGACCCACCGGTCGGTGCACGGCATCGCCGACGAGCACGACCTTGCCGGCGTTCGCCATGCCGCCCGCCAGGGCCTGGCCGGCCAGTACGCCGGCGTCAGCGTCCGGCATCGCCCGTGCGGTACTCGGCGGTGAGGTCGTCGAGGCGCTGCTTGAGCCCGGCGTCCATCGGGCCGGCGGCCTCGGCGCGCACGGCGTCGGCGAGCTGCTCTGGCCGGCTCGCGCCGACGATCGGCGCCGTGATCGTCGGATGGGCGAGGACCCAGCCGACGGCCATCTCGGCCATCGTCACGTCCGCCTCGGTGGCGATGGTGGCCAGGGCCTCGATCGTGGCGAACTGGCGGTCGTGCCAGTAGCGCTCGCTGTACATCGGCCCCGCCGTGCCGAGCGTGAACCTGGAACCGTCCGTGGGCGAGGCGGCCGTGCGGTGCTTGCCGGTGAGCATGCCGCCCGCCAGGGGGTTGTAGGGGATCACGCCGATCCCCTCTTCGCCGCACAGCGGCAGCAGGTCGCGCTCGAACTCGCGGAAGATCAGGTTGTAGCGCGGCTGCACGCAGTCGAACCGGGCGGCGCCGAGCACCTCGCTGCGGCCGATGCTGCGGGCGAGCTGGTAGGCGGCGAAGTTCGAGCACCCGGCGTAGCGCACCTTGCCGGCCCGGACGAGATCGTCGAGCGCGCCGAGCGTCTCGTCGATCGGCGCGTGCACGTCCCACGCATGCAGCTGGTACAGGTCGATGTGGTCGGTGCGCAGCCGGCGCAGGCTGGCGTCGCAGGCGCGCAGGATGTTCTGCCGGCTGTTGCCCCGGTCCCACGGATTCGGACCGGTCGGGTAGAAGCACTTCGTGGCGAGCACGACGTTGTCGCGCCGACCGGTCATCCACCGCCCGATGATCTCCTCCGTCGTCCCGTAGGCGTCGCTGCCGAGCGGGTAGGCGTCGGCGGTGTCGACGAAGGTGATGCCCGCCTCGAACGCCGTGTCGAGGATGGCGCGCGAGGTGTCCTCGTCGCACTGGAAGCCGAACGTCATCGTGCCGAGGCACAGACGCGAAACGTGGAGGCCGGTCCGGCCGAGTCGGGTGTGACGCACCCTGCGAAACTACCCCCCGCAGGCCCTCCGTCAGGTCAGCCGGTCCGGTCAGCCCGTCCGGTCAGCCGGCGCGCCGGGGTGGCGCGAAGCGGCCGAGGACCTCGACGAGGCCGCGCATGTCGACCGGCTTGGCGAGATGGCTGTCCATGCCGGCCGCAGCGCACAGATCGCGGTCGCTCGCCTGGTTGCCGGAGGTCAGCCCGACGACGGCGACCCGGGATCCCCGGTCGCGCTCCAGCTCGCGGATGCAGCGTGTCACCTCGTACCCGTCGAGGTCGATGAGGTTCACGTCGAGCAGGCAGAGGTCGTAGGTGCGGGTGCGCCAGGCGCGCAGCGCCTCGGACCCGGAGCACACGAGGTCCACGTCGTAGCCGAGGCGTTCGAGGAAGGTGAGCGCCACCTGGGCGTTGAGGTCGTCGTCCTCGGCCACGAGCACCCTGGCGAGATTCCGCGGGGGCGGGTCGGCGGCGGGGGGATGGGTGACCTCGAAGTACGGCACGGTGAACCACACCGTGGCCCCACCGCCGGCCGGGTTGTCGAAGGCCCCGAGCTCGCCGCCCGCAGAGGTCACGAGGCTGTTCGACAGGGCCAGTCCGATGCCGCTCGTGTTCAGACCGTTGGCACAGGCGTCGAGTGCCACGCGGAACGCGTCGTTGATCCCCGGACCGGTGTCGCTCACCTCGAACCTCAGGGCGCCGCCGACGCGCTCGGGTCGCACCCGCAGGGTCACCGATCCAGCGGTCGTGACGCGGATGGCGTTCATCAGGAGGTTGACGAGCACCTGGCGCACGGCGACCGGGTCGGCGCCGCAGAGCGACGGCAGGTTGCGGTGGCCGATCACGGCGACGTGTATGCCCTTTGCGGTCGCCTGCGGTTCGAGCAAGCGGGCGATCGTCGTCGTGAGGACCACGGGATCGAACGGCACGGGATGCCCGATCATCTGTCGCGCCCACTCGTCGGCGGGCAGGAAGCGGTCGAGGATCGCTGCCAGATGCTCGGCCCCCGTGCGGATCGTGTGGACGGTCGCTCGCTGGGCCGAGTCGAGTGGCGTGTCGAGGAGCATGCTCGCCAGACCGAGGATGCCGCCGAGCGGCGTGCGCACCTCGTGGGCGAGCGCCGGGAGATCGACCGCCGGCATCCGCTCGCCGAGATCGCCGGAGCTGGCGAAGCCGCCGGAGCTGCCGGAGCTGCCGAAGCCGCCGAAGCTCGTGCGGGCGATCGTCGTGCGGGCGATCGTCGGCACGATGGTCGGGCTGCCGGAACGAGCAGCGGAACCGCGAGGGGTTACCAGGTCGGGCATTCCGCCCCGCTCGCTCGTACGCCGCTCACGCACCGACGATCGGCTCCGAGCAGCGTCTTATGAGAAAGCGCACAAGGTCTTGAGGCGCTGTTGCCACTTGCCACTGTCTCGGTCGCCGGGCGGGTTCGGTACGGTGACTCGCCGTGAGCGAATCGTCAGGAGCATCGCAAGACGCCGTCGACGTCGTGCTCAGCGACGGCGGCACGGTGCACGTGCGGGCGATCCGCGCCGACGACGCCGACCGGCTTGTCGCCCTCCACGGCCGGTTGTCGCCGACGAGCGTCTACTACCGGTTCTTCTCGGTGAAGCCGCGCCTGACCGATGCCGAGGTCCACCGTTTCGTCAACGTCGACGGCCGCGACCGCGTGGCCCTCGTCGCCGTGCTCGGCGACGAGATCGTGGCCGTCGGTCGCTACGACCGCTGGGGCGGGCGTGACGAGGCCGAGGTGGCGTTCACCGTCGTCGACGCCCACCAAGGGCGCGGTCTCGGTGCGGTGCTGCTCGAGCATCTCGCCGCGGTCGGGCGCGTGAACGGCCTGCGCAGCTTCACCGCCCAGGTGCTGCCCGAGAACCGGGCGATGCTCTCGGTGTTCCGCCGGGCCGGCTTCGAGGTGCGCCGCTCGTTCGAGGGTGGGGTCGTCGATCTCGAGTTCCCGATCGAGGTCACGCCGGCGGTTCTCGCCACGCTCGAACGACGCGAGCAGCGGGCCGACTCGGCGTCGATAGCCCGGTTTCTCCACCCGCGGTCGATCGCCGTGTTCGGTGCCTCCGACCGCCACGACTCCGTCGGCGGACGCATCGTGCGATCGCTGCTCGCCCACGGCTTCACCGGCGACATCCACCCGGTGAACCCGCGACGGAACGCGGTCCTCGGTCTGCCGGCCGTGGTCGACCTGACGGCGATCGTCGGCGACGTCGACCTCGCCGTCGTCGCGGTCCCGTCCGACCAGGTGCCTGGTGTGCTCGACGCCTGCGCCGCTCGGGGCGTGCGCGGCTCGCTCGTGGTGACGGTGCTCGACGACCGGTCGCCCGGTCCGACGGTGCGCCCGACGGCGGACGAGTTGGCGCGCGCCGCGCGTGGGCAGGGCATGCGGCTCGTCGGTCCGGGGAGCTTCGGCATCGTCGAGCGCACCGGTGGGTCGACGATGTACGCCTCGTTGGGTTCGGTCGACGTGGCGGCCGGCGCCGTCGCCATCTCCGTGCAGTCCGGGCCGTTGGCCGCCGGGGTGCTCGAGCTCGCCCATCGGGTCGGGCTCGGCGTCGCCTCGTTCGTCTCGCTCGGTGATGCCGCCGACGTGGGTGCCGCCGACCTGCTCAATCACTGGGCGGACGACGCCGACGTCGCCGTCGCCCTGCTCTACGTCGAGCGCTACGGCGATCCCCGTCGCTTCGGGCGCGTGGCCCGCCGCTTCTCTCTCGTCAAACCGCTCGTCGCCGTCCGGGCCGGGTTGGCCGGGGGCGACGCTGCCGCCGCTGAAGCGCTCGAACATCGGGCCGGGGTGGTGCGCGTGGCCACCGTGCGCCAGATGGTCGACGTCGGCCGGCTGCTCGCCCAGCAGCCGCTCCCGAGCGGTCCGGGGGCGGCGGTCGTGACGAACACGGTGAGCCCGGCGTTGCTCGTGAGCGACACGCTGCGCGGCATCGGCACCGCCGTCGTCGCTCCGGCCCCGGGTGCCGCCGCTGCCGCGGGCGGTCGGGTGCGGGCCGACGGGGTCATCGACCTCGGCCCGGCCGCTGGTGCCGACGACTACACGCGGGCGGTGACCGCCGTGCTCGGCGATCCGACGGTGCCGGCTGTCATCGTGATCTACGCGCCTCCGCTCGACCCCGACCCGGCGGTGTTCGCCGCGATCGAGGACGCGTCCCACGACGCCGGCCGGCCGGTGGTGGCCGTCGCCCTCGGTCGCGGCGACGCTCCACTCGTTGCCGGCGGCCGCATCCCGGCGTTCGCGTTTCCCGAGCCGGCCGCCTACGTGCTCGGCGCGGCGTGGCAGTACGCCCGTTGGCGCGCGGCGAACGTCAC
>JAYUAM010000727.1:0-8036 GCA_043741295.1 Acidimicrobiia bacterium | reverse complement strand
TCGACACCCTGCTCGGCCTGCGCGACGGCATCCTGCACCCGGAGAAGACGAACCCCCAGGCAGCCAATGACCCCATGGCCGCATTCGGGGTGATGGGTGAGACCGGCCAGCGGATCTACGCCTACTTCAACGAGCAGCTCGACCAGCGCGAGGCGAACCCGACGAGCGACTTCCTCACCCACTTCATCACCGCCGAGGTCGACGGCGACAAGATGAGCCGGGAGAACATCCTCGACCTGTGCTTCCTGTTCCTGATCGCCGGGCTGGACACGGTGAGCGACTCGCTCACGTGCATGTTCGCCTTTCTCGCGACGCACGACGACCACCGGCGGCAGATCGTCGACGACCCGAGCATCATCCCGAACGCCGTCGAGGAGCTACTGCGCTGGGAGACCCCTGTGCCGTACGGCGTTCCCCGGGTCGCCACCCAGGAGGTCGTGCTACCGGACGGGACCGTGATCCCCGAGGGAACCGCCGTGACGGTGAGCTACGGCGCCGCCAACCTCGACCCGACGGAGTTCCCCGATGGCTTCGACGTCCGCTTCGACCGCGACACGAACCGCCACATCGCGTTCGGTGGCGGCGTGCACCGTTGCCTCGGCTCGCACCTCGCCCGTCGCGAGCTGCGTGTCGCCCTCGCCGAGTGGCACCGGCGCATCCCCGACTACCGCCTGAAGCCCGGCCACGAGCAGCTCGAGTACCCGCAGGGCCTCCGCCACGTGAAGGACCTCACGCTCAGCTGGAGGTGACGTCCGCCGGGGCGCGAGCCGTCAACCGATCTGCGAGTCGCCGTCCATCTGCGCGCCGCCGTCCGCGGTGATCAGGTCGCCGTTGATGAACGACGACTCGTCGCTCGCCAGGAACAGGGCCGTGTGGGCGATCTGCATCGGGTTGCCGATGCCGCGGTCGGTCCTGGTCATCCCGACGCCGGAATCGCCCCGGCCGCTCACGACGCGCCCGACGACGATGCCGTTGCAGCGAATGCCGTGCGGTGCGCCTTCGACGGCAAGCGTGCGCGTGAGGCTGTTCATCGCGCACGTTGCCCTCTTCGGTGATGTCCAGTGCGAAGAACTCGGCGTCGCCGCCGCGCTGGCGGATGCCGTCGACCACCTTCGCCCCGCGGTCCACGGTGCGGCCGGTGACGGCCACCTTGGCCCCCTCGGCGGCGAACAGCTCGGCGATCGATCGACCGATGCCGCGGGTGGAACCCGACACGAGCGCGACGCGACCTTCCAGACGACCAGCCATGACATCCCCCTTGGACGTCGAGCACGCTAGCTCCGCCGGCCGGGCGATCTGACATCACCGTCAACTACGATCCGGTCATGACTCGACGCGTCGCAATCGCCGGTGTCGCCTCTCCGAGGTCGGCCGGGTCGACGACGTGACGCCCTACGCGCTCATGGCTCAGGCCTCGCGCCGGGCGCTCGCCGACGCCGGCCTGGCGGTGGACCAGCTCGACGGGTTCGCGTCCACCGGCCTCGGCACGATGGCGCCCGTCGACGTGGCCGAGTACATGGGCATCACGCCGCGCTGGATCGACTCCACGACCGTCGGCGGTTCGTCGTGGGAGGTCATGGCCGCCCACGCCGCCGACGCGATCGGCGCCGGCCACGCGGACATCGTGCTCCTGGCCTACGGGTCCACGGCCCGGGCCGACCTGCGCAGGGGCTTGCGCACCGCGAACCTCGACTGGGGCGCCCGCGGTCCGATGCAGTGGGAGGCGCCCTACGGCCACACCCTCATCTCCAAGTACGCGATGGCGGCGCGCCGCCACATGCACGAGTTCGGCACGACCATCGAGCAGCTCGCCGAGATCGCCGTGTCCGCCCGATTCAACGCCGCCGACAACCCCGAGGCGTTTGCGCCGACCCGATCACCGTCGCCGACGTGCTCGACGGGCCGATGATCGCCGACCCGTTCACCAAGCTCCAGTGCTGCATCCGCTCCGACGGCG
Organism: Acidimicrobiia bacterium; assembly: GCA_043741295.1. GTDB lineage: Bacteria > Actinomycetota > Acidimicrobiia > Acidimicrobiales > Ilumatobacteraceae > JAYUAM01. The sequence continues at coordinate 6,079 of JAYUAM010000727.1, read as the reverse complement.
CGGCAGCGGTGATCCTCGTCGCCGAGGACCGGGTCGCCGACCTCCCGGGAAAGCCGGTGTGGATCCCTCGGCACCGGAGAGAGCACGTCGCACATTTCGATGGGCCAGTGGGCCGACTTCACCACCGGGCCCGCCGCAGCAGCCGGGAAGATGGCGCTCGCCCGCGCCGGCCTGACACCGGCTGACGTGGACGTGTGCGAGCTGTACGACGCGTTCACCTACATGCTGCTCGTGACCCTAGAAGACCTCGGGTTCTGTGGCCGCGGCGAGGCCGGACCGTTCGTGGCCGACGGTCGGCTTCGCCTCGGCGGGGCGCTGCCGACGAACACCGACGGCGGCGGTCTGTCGGCCTGCCACCCCGGCCAGCGCGGTCTGTTCCTGATCGTCGAGGCCACCCGGCAGCTGCGCACCGAGGCCGGCGCGCGCCAGGTGCCCGATGCCCGGATCGCCTGCGTGAGCGGCACCGGCGGGTGGTTCTGCTCCAACGGCACGATGCTGCTCGGCGCATGAACTCGACGGAGGTCGTCGACGACGGTAAGGACGCGTTGACCGGCAGCCGAGTGATGACGGGCCAGCTGCTCTGGGACGCCGACGTGCTGCACCCGAGCTCGGGCGTCGCGGCTGGCTGCGCTTATCAATCCGGCGCGTCGCCCGACGTCCGCCACGACGTCAGCAGGGCCGGTGCGGCGTCGACGTAGGAGAGCGGGTCGACGAACAGGTGCTGGGTCGCCCCGTTGATGTCGCGCAGGCACCGACCGAGCGGATGCGGCTCGCGCAGCGCTGCGGTGCCGGCCCAGCGGTAGCAGTTCGCCACCACCTCGGCGGCGACCCGGTGCACGTACGTGAGCGCCTGGCGGAACCGTTGGCGCTGCTCATCAGTGAGCTCGCCACCGGCATCGAGCGTGGCCTGTGCGCTGCGGATCACCTCGTACAGGTAGGCGCGCGCCGCCTGGTGCATCGCCTCGTGATGAACGAAGTCGTGCAGGAACAGCGGATGGGCACCGACCCCTTCGCGGTACCCGAGTCGCTTCTTGCCTGGCGCCGACCGCGCGATCTCCTCCAGTGCCCGCGCCGAGATGCCCAGGGCGACGGCGCCGTGCCCCACCGCCGACAGTCCGTGGATGCCGACCTCGAAGTGGCGGCCACCGCGACGCGGTGTGCGCAGCATCACCTCGACGGTGAAGTCCTCGCCCACGAACTGCTCGGGCACCTCGTAGTCGAAGCTCCCGGTGCCGGCCAACCCGAGCACGTCCCAGTTGCCGGTGAGCTCGGCGGCGTGGCGGGGCACCACGAGCACGCGGACCTCGGCCAGCCCGGACGGCAGCCGCCGCGGCTTGCCGTCGTCCTGCACCACGAGCGTGCCGGCGGCGAGCCAGTCGGCATGCCCCGAGCCGCTGCCGAAGTGGTAGCTGCCGGAGCCCCGGTAGCCGCCGTCGACGGCCACGCTGGAACCGCCCGGCGCGAGCATGCCAGCCACCACGGCGCGCCCGCCACTGGCCCCGAAGATCGCCTCGACGGCGCTGTCACCGACGTGGGCGGCGACGAACGCGCCCGCCGTAGCGTTGGCCATCACCGCCCATCCGGTGGAGCCGTCGGCCCGGCTCAGGGTCTCGATGACCTGGATGGCGGTGACTAGGTCGGCGCCTCCGCCGCCGGCCTCCGCCGGCACCATCGCTGCGAACATCCCGGCGTCGCGCAGCTCGGTCACGAGCGAGTTCGGCAACGTGCCGGTGCGTTCGGTCTCGTCGGCCGTCCGTCGGATGAGCGCGTCGAGATCGTTCGCCTGCTCGACGAGCGGGTGCTCGGTCACGAGCCTCCCGCCACCGGGCGGAACACCGGGGCCGACCACGCCTCGGTGAGCTCGCGGTAGGCGACTACCACGGGCATGCCGACGGCGAGCGCGTCGTGCTCGCAATCGACGATGTTGGTCATGAGACGCGGCCCCTCGTCCAGCTCCACGATGGCGGGCACGTAGGCGCCCCACTGGTCGAACGGCGCGAGGTCGTTTCGGTGCACGATCGAGTACGTGTACACCGTGCCGCGACCGCTGACCTCGAACCACTCGACGCCCTCGCTCCAGCACGACGGGCAGAACGGACGCGGGTAGTGGTGCAGCTTGCCGCAGGCGTTGCACTTCTTGACGAGCAGGCGACCCTGCCCGGCTGCGTCCCAATACGGCCGGGTCTCCTCTTCCACGGTGGGGATCTCGCGTCCGTCAGCCATCGGCTCGTGTCCTCTCGTCGTTCGTGCGGGCCGCCCGCTCGGCGAGCGCTCCCCTGTCGATCTTCATCATCGGGGTCTGCGGCAGCGCGTCGACCAACACGAGCCTGTCGGGCGCCTTGTAGTCGGCCAGCCGGGAACCGACCCACGCGCGCAGCTCGGCGAGCGTCGGTGGGCAGCGCAGATCAGTGGGCACCACGAGGGCGACGCCGACCTCGCCGATGACGGGCGCCGGCGAGCCGACGACGGCGGACCCGTCCACCGCCGGATGCTCGGCGAGCACGTGCTCGACCTCGAGCGGGTGCACGTTGCAGCCGCCCCGGAGGTACATGTCGCCCTCCCGGCCGACGAGCACCAGGTTGCCGTCGGCGTCGATCCGGCCGAGATCGGAGCTGTGCAGCCATCCCTCGGCGTCGAGCGCCGCCGCGGTGAGCTCCGGGTCGTGCCAGTAGCCGCGCATCACGCAGGCGCCGCGCACGCGCACCCGGCCGACCTCGCCCGCCTCCACCGGGCCACCGTACGCGTCGACGAGCGAGATCGCCATGCCCGCCTGCGGTCGACCGACGCTGCGGTGCTGCGCTTCGGGCGAGTCGTCCGGTTCGGTGCCGGTGATGCTCGGCGACTCGGTCATTGCGTACCGGACGACGAGCGGGCACCCGATCGTCGCCGTCACCCGCTCGAGCAGCTCGGGCGCCGCCGGCGCGGTGGCCACCAGCCCGAGGCGCACGTGCGAGAGATCGGCCTCGACGACGCCCGGTTCGTCGAGCAGCTTGGCCCACTGCGCCGGCACCCCGCCGGCGACGGTGATCCGCTCGTCGACCAGCAGCCGAAGCATGTCGGCCGCCCGCCACGGCGTCGGGGTGAGCACCGCCGTTGAGGCCCACGCGAGCTGGTCCCAGACCTTGGCCATGAACCCGGCGTGGGCGAACGGCGTGCCGGCCAGCTTGACGTCGTACGGCCGGCTCATCGCACCGGCGCTGGCGACGGCGGCCTGCAGGTTGCGGTGGTCGAACCAGGCACCCTTCGGCAGACCGGTGGTGCCGCTCGTCCAGATGATGACGGTCGGGTCGGTGGGCTGGCGGTCAGCGCGCCCAGCCCCGACGCCGATCCCGGCGCCGGGTGCGGAGCACAGCGCCGGCAGCTCGGCCCGCTCGATCACCGGCACACCGGCGGCCGGGCCGGCGGCGAACGACGCCCGATCGAGGAGCACCAGTGCGGGGTCGGCCCGCTCGAGGATCGACCGGAGCTCCCGCTCCCCTAGCCGGGCGTTGAGGCCGGTGACGACTGCGCCGGCCAGCGTGATCGCGCCGTAGGCGACCGCGTAGTCGATCGACGTCGGCAGCATGATCGCCACAACCTCGCCGGGCTGCACCCCTCGCTGCACCAGGACGCGGGCGAGCGCACCGGCCCGCTGCGCCCAGCCGGCGAACGTCAGCCGGTCGGTGCCGTCCACGAAGGCCACGCGGTCGCCGTGCTGGTCGGCGGCGGCCAGCAGCGCGTCGGCCAACGTGGCGTGGACGCCGACGAGCGGCGGTACGACAGCGACCTCGTCCCGCGCTCCCAGGTCCACGGCCCGACTGTACCTTTGACAGATCCGTCAAGTCAGGGGGCGACGATGCGATCGACCACGTTCACCACGCACGGCACGACCGTCCCGGGGGCCGGCGATGAGGGGCGGCCCACACGTGGTGCACCTCGACGACGTTCCGCCGAGGAGATGCTGCGCTTCGAGTTCGCCGACGGCCACACCGCCTCGATCTGGGAGAAGTGGATCGAGATGTCGCCGCGCTACTTCGCCTTCTGGAACAAGTGGGACCCGGGCGCGATGACGCCCCGGCACGGCCACACCGGCGACCACATCAACCTGATCCTCGCCGGCGAGATCCGATGCGGTGACGTGGTGTGCGGCCCGGGCACCCACGTCATGCTGGAATGGGGCGACCTGTTCGGCCCGTGGGAGGCCGGCCCGGACGGGTGCGAGCTGTACGGCTTCATCGCCGGTGAGGGGTACGCCCTTCTCCGGGGATCCGGGTGCCTTCGCCGCGCTCCTCGCCGAGCGTGGCGCCCGCATGCTGTCGGTGCCGATGCCGACCCGTCTGCCGCCGTGGGCGGTCGCCAAGTACGCACCGCAGGGCGGCGTCACCAACTGGACGGTGCCGGCCGACGACTGACGGCCGTCCGTCGGTCCGCCGGCAGCGTCGGTCACCCGAGCAGCGACCGCCCGAGCGGCTGCATGCGGTGGTGTGTCGCCATCGCCGAACCGACCGGGCCCATCAGCGCCTTGTAGCGCTGGGCCCGCCGGCCGAACAGCGCGACGAGCTCCGCATCGTGGCGCCCCTCGTCCTCCAGGACGAACCGCTCGAGCGTCGCCTCGGCCGCGCCCCAGTCGGCGACCACGCGACCGGTGAGCTGGCCGACCTCCTCGCGGTCCTCGGCCTGCAGCTCGGCGCCGATCTGATCGAAGCGCTCGAGGTGTCGGGCGAGGCGGAACGAGATGCGCACCTGGTAGGCGACGAACGGGTCCTCCACCGAGATGCTGCGCAGCGAGCGGGCCAGGTGCTCGTGCGGTCCGGACACCGGCGTGGGCGTCGGCTCGGGAACCACGATCGGCTCGACGTCGACACCGAGGTACTCGGCCATCGTCTCCACCGCATGCAGGTTCGTCTCGCTCACCCACTGGGCGTAGGTCATGTAGTCGGTGTCGGGGATCGGGCGGGCCAGCGGCGCATGGAACGACAGCTGGTTGCTGAGCGTGAAGAACAGGTGGTGGAACTGGATCGCCGCGAGGTCGACCGGGCGGCCGGTCAGCTCGGCGTAGCGGTCGTACAGGCGGTCGAAGTCACCGAACGGGATCACCGTGTCGCGCATCCGCCAGGCGGCAAGGTCCATCATCGGGTCGCCGACGTGGCCGAGCTCGACGTCGATCAACGACACGAGGTGTCCCTCCTGGTGGTGGAACTGGCCCGAGTCCCACACCACGGCCGACTCGCGGGCGGTAGGCGGCAGCGGGTGGCGGCGAAGCCACCCGAGCACGAACTCCATGAGCGGATCGGGCCGCACCTTCGTGTCCATGTAGACCCGCTCCATCCGCCGCAACCCGACCGACGCCGCCTCGTTCGGCGAGCCTGCGGCCACGACACCGGCCGCCTTGAACGGGCCGGTCGGCAAGGCGTGCACCCGGGCCAGGACCTGCAGGTACTCGTCGACGATCGTGTCGCGCTCGGCATCCGTGCATTCGGCGAAGTCGGGCCGGCCAGGGACGGTAGCCATCGCGTACGCGCGCGGCTCGTCGCACCAGCCGTGCACCTCGGGCACCGGGATGCCGTGCTCGAACAGGAGCCGCTGGAAGAGCATCTCGTGCTCCAGCGGGAACACGAGCGGTGTGTCCGAGCGCTCGCCGCGCACGACGACCCGCTCGATCGTTCCGTGCCGGTCGACGTCGGCGAACCACATCGGCCGCCACCGTGGCTGGCGCGCCCACGAGACGACGCGGCCGCCGAGTCGCGATTCGAGCCACGCGACGACGAGGTCGTCGCGGTGGCGGGTGCCGTCGGTGTCCGTCTGCTTGGTCATGTTCCTGTCCTTCGGTCGGGCGCTGACGCGCCTAGAACGTGGTGCCGCCGTCGATGTTCACGAGCGCCCCCGTGAGGTAACCGGCCACCGGCGAGAGGAGGAACGCGATCAGCGCACCGACCTCATCCGGGCGGCCAGGACGACCGAGGGCGACGTCGAGCCCCCATTCCTCCAGCATGACGTGTTCCAACGCCTCGTCGTACGGCAGGCCCTTGGCATCAGCGGCCTGGCGGCGAATGGCGGTGAGCGCCGCCGTCTCGATCGCGCCCGGGGCGATGCAGTTGGC
>JAYUAM010000726.1:0-1307 GCA_043741295.1 Acidimicrobiia bacterium | reverse complement strand
TGCACGACGGCGACGCCATCGACGTGCTCGCCCGCCTCACGGCAGGCTCGCTCGCCGAGGTGCACGTGTTCTTCCCCGACCCGTGGCCGAAGGTGCGTCACCACGCCCGGCGCATCGTCCGCCCCGACGTCGTGCGCCGCTGGGCCGAGCTGCTGACCCCGGCCGGCGTGCTGCACCTGGCGACCGACTGGACCGAGTACGTCACGAAGATGCGTGCCGTCGTGGCGGACGACGGTGCGTTCGACGCACCGGTCGAGGACCGCGCCGGTCGAGTGGTGACGAAGTACGAACGCCTCGGCCTCGCCGCCGACCGCTCGATCGTCGACCTCCGCTTCCGCCGCCGCTGAGCAGAGCGGCCCACCCGGAACGCACCCGGATTCTGGCGTTGCCAGCGCATCTGTGCGAGGTGCAGTGGCAACGCGAGATTTCGGAAGCGGGCCCGGCCCTGGCTACGTCTGGAGGGGGAGGACGGCGTCGGCGAGGGCGGCGAGGTGCGCGGCGAAGGCGTCGACCGGCGGCTCGACGATAGGCACGACGACGAACTTCGAGAACCCCACGTCCACGAACCGCCGAACCGCGTCGGCCAACGCGGCGAACCCGACCGGCACGAGCGTGAGCGGGTCGACATCGGGACGGCGGGCACGCAGCCCGGCGAGCACCGCTTCGGGCACCTCGCCGAGCGCATAGGGGATGAGTGCGCCAAAGTGCTCGGGGTCGATCGTGCGACCGTGGGCCGCCGCTTCGGCCTCAACGATGCTGCGTCCGTTAGCGACCTCCGTTGGCGAAGCGAAGCTCGGCAACCAACCGTCGCCCAGGCGCCCGACCCGACGAAGCTCGCTCGGGGCCGATCCGCCGAGCCACACCTCGGGCGGGGTCTGGCGCGGCTTGGGCAGCACCTTCAGCCCCTCGTAGTGGAACCGCGGCCCGTCATGGTCGACGCGCTCCTCGGCCCACATCCGGCGGATGAGGGGCAGCGCCTCGTCGAACCACGCCGCCCGCTCGGCCCGGGCGACACCGAACGCCTGCTGCTCGTGGGCGTCGGCGACGCCGAGCCCGAACGCGGGCAGCAGCCGCCCGCCCGACAGCCGGTCGAGCGTGGCCAGCTGCGTGGCGACGATCACCGGGTTGCGGCCCGGCAGCACCATCACGCTCATCCCGAACTTCAGGGCGCGCGTGCGCCCGGCGGCAAAGGCCAGGGCGACCGTCGGGTCAGGCGCCGTGCCTGAGACCCGCTCGGAGAGCCAGAGGCTGTCGAAGCCGTTCGCCTCGAGCGAGTCGACCGCGTCACCGAAGCGCTCGTCGTTCAA
>JAYUAM010000725.1:0-1307 GCA_043741295.1 Acidimicrobiia bacterium | reverse complement strand
CACCCGGTCGAGCACGGCCAGCTCGCGTTCGAGGAACGGCCGGCACCGATCACGCTCGTCGGGCAACGGCTTGTTCGCCGGCGGCGCGCAACGCACCGCGGCGGTCACGTAGGCGCCGGTGAGCATGAGCCCGTCGTCGGCCGCGGTCGACGTCGGCTGTGAGGCGAGGCCGGCGGCGTGCATCGAACGGTACAGCCAGTCGCCCGAGCGGTCGCCGGTAAACACCCGACCCGTGCGGTTCGCGCCGTGGGCGGCCGGGGCGAGACCGACCACGAGCACCCGGGCCGCGGGATCGCCGAAGCCCGGAACGCCACGCCCCCAGTAGTCCCAGCCGAGATAGGCGGCGCGCTTGTCGACCGCTACCTGCTCGCGCCAGGCCACCAACCGCGGGCAGGCCCGGCAGGCGGCGATCTCGTCAGCGATGCGTGTGACGTCGTCGTCGGCGCGAGGCTGAACTTCCTCGGCCGGCAGGTGGGATCGCACGTGCAAGACAGTAGGTTGGCTCCCCGTCATGCCAGCAACGAGCAGCCCAGCAACAACCAGCGGAACACGCGGTACCAAGCCCGCCTCGACCAAGCCGGGAACGAAGCCCTCGTCGACCCTGCCCGCGTCGACGCTGGTGGTGCTCGTACGGCACGGGCAGACGGCCACAACAGGCACCATCCTTCCGGGACGAGCCCCCGGCCTTCACCTCGCCGACAAGGGCCGCGCCCAAGCCGACGCGGTGGCGGCGCGGATCGCCGAGCTGAAGAAGGTCGACGCCGTGTACGCCTCCCCGCTGGAGCGGGCCCGGGAGACCGCCGCCCCCATCGGCGCCGCCCGAGGTCTGAAGGTGCACGTCGACAAGGGCCTGCTCGAGGCCAACTTCGGCGAGTGGACGGGCCAGGAGCTGAAGAAGCTCATGAAGCTGCCCGAGTGGTCACAGGTCCAGAAGTACCCGTCGGGCTTCCGCTTCCCCAGCGGCGAGAGCTTCGCCGAGATGCAGACGCGCATCGTGTCGACGCTGCAACGTTTGTGCGCCGCGCATCCGGGTGGGGTGGTCGTCGCCGTGTCGCACGCCGACCCGATCAAGGCGGCCGTCGCCCACGCCATGGGCACGCACCTCGACCTGTTCCAGCGCATCGTCATCTCCACGTGCTCCGTGTCGGCCATCGCCTACGGCGCCAGCGGCCCCGTGGTGCTCACGGTCAACTCCACCGGCGGCTCGCTCGCCGAGCTGGCCCCGTCGTGAATCGGGACGCCGTGAGTTCGGGACATCGTGAATCGGGACGTCGTGAACCGGGACGTCGTGAATCGGGACGTCGTGA
>JAYUAM010000724.1:0-3443 GCA_043741295.1 Acidimicrobiia bacterium | reverse complement strand
CCGGGTGCTGACCGACCTTCGGTTGGATCAGGGAGTGGAGACCACCCGGACGGAGGTTGTGGAGATGCTTTTGTGGGAGGGCATGCAGGCGATCCCGGCGTTTGCGAAGCGGCTCCAGCGGTTTCGCCAGGCCCACCCGGCGATGCGCCGCCGCGTGTAGCCGAACCTTGCGGGGACGTCAGCCTTCGATGAGGGCGATGTCTGCGAGCTCGAGCAGTCGTGCGACTTCGCGGCGGCCGATGCCTGTCGCGAGTGGTCGTGGGTCGGCGTTGATGGTGAGGTCGCGTTCGCTGGTGCGGTCGCCGAAGAACATGAGGGCGCGGGCGGTGTTGTGGTGGCGTGGGACCCAGATGAGTCCGTCGGCGTCGGGAGCGTCGTCGTGGATGACCTGTGCCCAGGTGGCGGTCCAGGGGTAGTCGGCGGGTGGGCATCCACCTAGCTCTGCCGGGTTGACGCGGAGTCGTTTGATCTCGGGGTCGTGGAGGATCGCGAGGCAAAGCGGCCGGGTGGCGTGCAGGGTGGTGTAGTTGTAGGGGGTGAGGCGGTCGGCCAGGACGTGGCGCTCGTCGCCGTCCGGTGGGACGTCCCTGAGGATTGTCTCGGCGAGAGCGCCTTGGAGGGTGTCGGCGCCGTAGAGGGTCGGGACGACGCGACCACGGGCGTCGTGGATGGGGCGAAACCGCTGTGAGGAGTCGGTGGGGTTGAACGCGCGCGGTTTGCGTTCGGTGAGGTGGCAGCGGTAGATCCGCCAGCCTTCGCGCCATTCGCCGAGGGCGGGGGTGAGGGGTCGGCGGGGGAGGGGCCTGTCAGTCAACCGCGGTCGCGGCGGCCTGGGCAGCTGCGACGACATCATCGGGTCGGTCGCGCAGCAGGTCGACGGGTCGCTGATCTTCGAGCAGTCGGCTTCTGGTGGTAAACCAGATCGCGCGCTGCCATTCCCCGACGTCACGCAGGTACTCGAGCGTCCGGGCGATCACGGGGAGAGGCCGGCCGGTCTCATCGAATTGGAAGGCGGGGAAGTACCGGGTGCCTTGGTGGGTGACCGCGAAGATCTCGCCATCACGAAGCCACCGACCGGCAAGCGCGGAGGTGTTCTTCGCTTGCGAGCCGGCGGCGGCTGCGACCTGCGCTGCGGTGAGCGCCCCGTACTCCGAGAGGAGGTTCCAGCGCGCTTCGGCGTTGCGGCGCGCCTGGAGGGCGTCGACCGGCGTGGGCACCTCTCCTGCCGGCATCATCGCTTCGATGAGCGGCTCGAGCCCGGACGTGGTCGCCGAGGCGCGGGCGATGAGCACGAAGGCCGGCTGGTCGACGCTCAAGGAGCGAAGGATCCTGACCGGTTCACGCGCGTCGGCGGGGGAGCGCACGTCGAACGTCCTCGGCTCCGCGGCCGGTGGAGTGAGCGTCGTGAGTTTCGCAGTCTTGCTCATTCGTCTTACATCGTAGCGCGTTCGGACCGTGACGCAACGACAACGGTGGTTAGCGGGTCGCGACGGGTGTGCGTCGGATAGCGGGGGTGAACTCAACCGGTCACTGCAACAGGGCGGCCAGCCTATCGGCTGGGGTGTCGTAGTCGAGAGTCTTGCGGGGACGGGTGTTGAGCTTGACGGCGATGTCGTCGGTCCGGCTGACGCCGACCGCTGTCACCTCGGCCAGGGGTACGGCCCCGGGCAGACGCACCCGGGAGGTGGCCGCCCCGCTCGCAGGCCGGAAGGCCCCGCCGGGATGCGACGGCCGTCCGCGCGCAGAAGCCACACCGCGTAGCCCTCACCGGACGCGTCGATGGGAAGGCGATCGACGCGCAGGTCGACCTGCGTGCCCCACGGGCGCGACGACAGCCTCACGGCTCCGGTCGCGCCCAGGCCGGGTTCGGCGCGCAGCGCGACGGCCGACCCGTCCGGTGCGAGGGGATCGGCGGTGCGTCCCGAGAGTGTGACGACCAGCGCGACCGCCAGCACCGCCAGCAGGCCCGCTATCCAAGCGCACCGCCGAGGCGGCGACGTTCCCTGCGGCGGGTCGTGGCGATGGCCGATAGGGGCCCTCGGCACCGGGCCGATCAGCATCATCAACCGTGTCGGGTGGATTGTTCCCGCCGAGGAGGGCAGATGTCTCCGGTGCGCATGTGCCCGCCAAGCGAGCCGATTCGTGATGGACTGGCGGAATGGAGGCACGTTCCATGCAAACTTGACATGTTCCGTGTCTTGATGGCAGAATGCGTGAGATGAATATTCAGGAGGAGCGACCGTATGCGAGCCCGTTGCGCGAGGAGCAACTCGCCGAGACCCGGCGGCGGATCCTCGACGCGGGGATCCAGGTGCTCGCCAAAGGGGGACCCGAGGAGTTGACGATTCCGCGGGTTGCCCAGCGCGCGCGCGTTGCGGTCCGCACCGTCTACCGCCATTTTCCGAACAAGGATGATCTGGTGGCCGCCGTCGGCCACGAGCTGGACGACCGGATGGGCTTCCGTGAGTTCCCCGCCGACCTTGCGGAGCTCGAGCCGTTGCTCCGTGCGACGTACTCCAGGTATGCGGCCGAGGAGGCGCTCGTTCGTGCCACGCTCGATTCGCGGGCCGGCAATCGTGTCCGGGCGAGTAGCCGGCCGCACCGGCTGGAGACGCTCGAGCGCACGCTCGAGCCGCTGCTCGACGGGGTCGACCAGTCAGCGCGAAAAGGGGCGGTCATGCTCGTCTATCACTTTTACAGTCCGTACACCTGGCGCATGTTTCGCGACTACGGCTGCATGACGGGCGAGGAGGCGGCCGAGGCGGGCAGCACGGGCTTGACCGCCGTGGTCGAATCGCTCCAGCGGGCCGCCGCCCGCCGCCGGAGACGGTCGTCATGAACGTCGCCTGGCTCGGAGAGCCGGCGGCGCACGAGCCGGCGCTGGTCGGGGGCAAGGCCGCGAGCCTCAGCCGCCTCGCGGCGGAGTACCTCGTGCCCCCGGGATTCGCCCTGACGTCGAAGGCGCTCGCGGTCGCGGCCCCCGACCTCGCCCGCGGTGTCATCCCAGGCGACCTGCGCGCGCAGATCGCGGCGGCGTACGCGACGCTCGGTGGCGGCCGCGTCGCCGTGCGCTCGTCCGCCGTCGACGAGGATGGCGACGCGCATTCGTTCGCAGGCCAGCACGAGACGTTCCTCAACGTCGAGGGCGTCGAGGCGATCGCGGAGGCGGTCGTCCTGTGCTTCGCGTCGGCATTCACGTCGCGCGCACTTGAGTACCGGCTGCACGTCGGACTGCCGGTCGACCATATCGGCCTTGCCGTCCTCATCCAATCGCAGGTGCGGGCCGACAGCGCAGCCGTGGTCTTCAGCGCAAATCCCGTGACCGGGTGCCTGGACGAGATCGTCGTCAACGCGAGCTACGGACTCGGCGAGAGCATCGTCGGCGGGACGACGACACCCGACACCTTTGTCGTGGCTAAGAGCGACCTGGGCATCGTCTCGCG
>JAYUAM010000723.1:0-1308 GCA_043741295.1 Acidimicrobiia bacterium | reverse complement strand
CGTCGATGGCGTCGAGCACCTTCACGTAGCCGGTGCAGCGGCACAGGTGCGCACCGAGGTGGCGTGACATGTCCTGGCGCGTGAGGTCGGCGCCCTTCTTGTCGACCTGGGCCTTGGCCCGCATCACGATCCCCGGGATGCAGAACCCGCATTGCAGACCGCCGCAGGCGGCGAACGCGTCGGCGTAGCGGTTGCGCTCGTCGTCGGGCAGACCTTCGAGCGTGACGATCGCCTTGCCGGCGACCTTCGCCAGTGGCTGCTGGCACGACACCACGACCTTGCCGTCGACCATCACCGTGCAGCACCCGCACTGGCCCGACGGCGAGCACCCGTCCTTAGGGCTCGTGACGTCCAGCTCCTCGCGCAGGGCAGCGAGCAGATGCGGATGGTCGTCGCGCACGGTCACCGCGCGCCCGTTCACCGTCAACGCCACGCGACCGACGGCGACGTCGGCCAGGGCGATCGGGGACGTCGGAGGCGGGTCCGATGACGGGTGGCTGGCGACCATGGACGACCTCGATCGTGAGCGGAGGGGGAGGGGAGGGACAGGTGGACTGTACGGATTGTAAAGCGCCCGGCGCCCCGGTGACGGCTCAAGATCTGTCATACCTGGCCGATGGAGAAGGAGCCAACACGAGGACCGCTGACCAGGGAGTGACCGATGGACGAGCTGCACCCCAACCGCCCGGCTGACGAGCTGTCGATCGTCGAGCGACAGGCCTGGGACCAGCTCGAGCGTCAGCTCGTCGCCGACGGGGTCACCGGCGCCGGTGCGCTCGTCGACCACCAGGTGCACAGCATGCGCCGCCACGCCCTGCGCGCCGCCGCCCTCGGTCTGCTCGTGCTCGGGCTCGGCCTCGTGTTGATGGCCGCCCACGTGCGCGCCGTCTCGCTGCAGGTGACGGGCCTCGGCGTCCTCGTGCTGAGCATCGGTTTCGGTGTCGTGGTGGCCACGTCGCTGCTCCGGGTGCTCGGCGACCACAGCGTCGCTGCCGCCTGACGTTCACCTGACCCTCGTTTGACGGTCCCGCCCGCCGGTGGGCCCGCGCGGTGCTAGTCGGCCCGTCCGGCGAGCGCGAGCCGCACACCGAGGGCGATCATCACCAGTCCGCTCCCGATCGACACCTTCCCGACGCGGGCCGGCCGGCGCTCGAACCACCGGCGTACCGATCCGGCGGCGAGGCCGTAGGTCGAGTCGCTCAGCAGGGCGATGACCGCGAACTCGAGCCCGAGCAGCAGCAGCTGGAGCGAGATGTGGCCGCGGCCACGATCGACGAACTGCGGGAGCACGGCGAGAAAGAAGATCGT
>JAYUAM010000722.1:0-1310 GCA_043741295.1 Acidimicrobiia bacterium | reverse complement strand
TTGCGGCCGTCGGCCCAGTTGCGCAGCCCGGGCGCCAGATGCGAGAACCGGGCCAGCGGGCGCCCGACGGCGATCGCCTTCATCGACGCGCGGTAGGTGAGCGGGCGCTTCCACGCCGCCGACCACGCGTGCCAGCCCGAGCGTTCGGCGACGCCGGCATCGGCCGCCTTCTTTCGGCGCAACGCGAGCAGCAGATCCTGTAACGGGATCGACACCGGGCAGGCGTCCATGCACGCACCGCACAGGGTCGACGCGTTGGCCAGCTCGGCCGCCTCGGGCTGCTCGCCGGCCAACAACGGCGTGAGCACGGCGCCGATCGGGCCGGAGTACACCCAGCCGTAGGCATGGCCGCCGACCTGCCGGTAGACGGGGCACACGTTCAGACACGCGCCACACCGGATGCAGTTGGCGACCTCGGCGAATTCGGTGCCGAGGATCGCCGAACGGCCGTTGTCGAGGATGACGACGTGCATCTCGTCGGGGCCGTCGCCTTCGACGGCGTCACCGGTCGTCCGCCGCGGCCCGGTGAGGATGTTGGTGTAGGTCGACAGGTGCTGTCCCGTGCCGGATCGGGCGAGCAGGTTGATGAACAGGTCGAGCTGCTCCCACGTCTCCACGATGCGCTCCAGACCCATCAGCGCGATGTGGACACGCGGCGCGGTGGTGGACAGGCGGCCGTTGCCCTCGTTCTCGACGAGCACGATCGAGCCCGTCTCGGCGACCGCGAAGTTGCACCCCGAGATGCCGAGATCGGCCTTCAGGAACTCGGCGCGCAGCTTCTCGCGGGCGAAGGCGGCGAGCTTCTCTGGCTCGGTGTCCAGCGGGCGATCGGGTCCGGCCACGGGCTGGAGGATGTCGCGGATCTGGAAGCGGTCCAGGTGCACGGCCGGGGCGATGATGTGGCTCGGCGTCTGGTGGGCGAGCTGGATGATCCACTCGCCGAGGTCGGTCTCCACCACATGGCAGCCGGCCGCTTCGAGTGCGTCGTTCAACGCCGTCTCCTCGGTGGCCATCGACTTGCCCTTGACCACGTTGCGGGCGCCGATGCGGCGGGCGACGTCGACGATGTAGGCGTTGGCGTCGGCGCCGTCGACGGCCCAGTGGATGCGCACGCCCGCAGCCATGGCGTTGTCGGCGAAGCGCTCGAGCACGTCGGGCAGGCGCTCGACGATCTCGTTGCGGATGCGCCGCGCCGCGCTGCGGAGCGCGTCTGGGTCGTCGAGCGCGCCGAGCGCGTCGGCCCGGCCGCCGGCGAAGCGGGCGACGGCCTTGGCCAGCGAGGCGCGCAACCGCGGGTCGTCGGTGGCCGT
>JAYUAM010000721.1:0-1311 GCA_043741295.1 Acidimicrobiia bacterium | reverse complement strand
ACAGCGAACCCGAGCGAGACGGCTGCGGCCGCCGCCGCTCTCCGCCACGGTGCCCACGCCCCGCTGTCACGCCCGCCCATACCGGGAGTCTCGCGCCGGCGCGACCGGCCAGGGCGACACGACAGATCGGGCAGGTCGAACAGCGGCCGCTGGGCAGCGCCGCCGATCGAGTTGATACGCAGTGCCGGCGGGCGCGAGCGGTGGCAGTGCGGCGCGTCGGCCTGGCGGGCGCCTCGGCCCGGCGCGTTCGGCGGCAGCCACGGCGGGCGGTCGGGCAGACTCGCGAGATGGCCGACCACGACGTCCCCGACCTCGCCGTCCTCGACGAGATCCAGCGCCGGGTGCTCTGGCTCGCCGTGCGGATGGTCGACCACGCCAACCGGGAGCGCCCACCGGCGCCGGCACCGGCGGGGCGGGAAGCCGAGTTCGCGGTGAAGGTCGGCGGCCACATGGCGTCCAGCGCCTCGATGGTGGGGATCATGACCGCGCTGTGGTTCGCCCACATCGGTGGCGGCGACAAGGTGGCCGTCAAGCCACACGCGTCGCCTGTGTTCCACGCCATCAAGTACCTGCAGGGCGAGCTCGACCGCTCGTACCTGTCCCGCCTGCGTCAGCGCGGCGGGCTGCAGAGCTACCCGAGCCGCACGAAAGACCCCGACGTCGCCGACTTCTCCACCGGCTCGGTCGGGCTCGGCGTCGTCGCCCCGCTCTTCGCAGCGATGACCCGCCGCTACATCGACGCCCACTTCGGCAAGACGCCCGACGCTCGGTTCATCGCGCTCGTCGGCGACGCCGAGCTCGATGAGGGCAACGTGTGGGAGGCCATCGCCGATGCCTCGCTGCAGGGCCTCGGCAACGTGATGTTCGTGGTCGACGCCAACCGTCAGAGCCTCGATCGCGTGATCCCGGGGCAGAAGATCAAGAAGCTCATGGAGTTCTTCGAGGGCTCAGACTGGCACGTCGTCGAGGCGAAGTACGGCGGCCGGTTGCAGGCCGCGTTCGCCCGCGACGGCGGCGACGCGCTCCGCCGCCACATCGACGAGATGTCGAACGAGCGCTACCAGTCGCTCTTCGCCCTGCGCGGGCCCGACCTGCGCCCGGCGTTCCTGCGCGACGCCGACGATGCGGTCGGCCGGTTCGTCGGCGACATCGACGACGAGGAGCTGGTGCCCCTCGTGCAGAACCTCGGCGGTCACGACCTCGGTCTGCTGGTCGACTCGTACCGGGCGTGCGACGCCGTCACCGACCGCCCGAGCGTGGTGTTCGCCTACACCGTGAAGGGCTGGGGTCTTCCGATGGCCGGCGACCCGC
>JAYUAM010000720.1:0-1312 GCA_043741295.1 Acidimicrobiia bacterium | reverse complement strand
CCTCGAGCGTGCGGTCCTTGCCGTCGTGCTGGAGGTAGATGGCGAACTGGTCGACGCCCAGACTGCGCAGCTCGGCGAGGCGGTCGAGGTGCGCGGCGGCGGGGCCGAGGATGCAGAAGCGGTCGACGATCTCGTCGGGCACGAACGCGGCGTGGGTGTTGCCGGCCCGGCCGTGCTCGTTGTAGTCGTAGCCCTGCCGGCCCTTGATGTAGTCGGTGAGCGCCTTCGGCACCGGCGCGGCGTCGCCGTAGCGTTCGACGATGTCGGCGACGTGGTTGCCCACCATGCCGCCGAACCACCGGCACTGGTCGCGCATGTGGGGCACGTCGTCGCCCACGTAGGCCGGCGCGGCGACGCAGATCGTGACGTCGTCGGGGTTGCGGCCCGCCGCCTCCGCCCCGGCGCGCACCGCGGCGATCGTCCACTCGGTGATCGAGGGGTCGGCGAGCTGCAGGATGAACCCGTCACACGTCTCGCCGATCAGGGCGAGGGCCTTCGGGCCGTAGCCAGCGCCCCACACCTCGAGCCGGCTCTTGGTGGCCCACGGCAGCGTGATCGTCGAACCGTTGTAGGCGACGCTGCGCCCGTTGGCGAGCTCTCGGATGACGTGGATCGACTCGCGCAGCGTGGCGAGCGTGGTCGGCTTGCCGTTGGTGACGCGCACCGCCGAATCGCCCCGTCCGATCCCGCACACCGTGCGGTTGCCGTACATCTCGTTGAGCGTGGCGAACGTGCTCGCCGTCACCGTCCAGTCGCGCGTCGCCGGGTTCGTCACCATCGGCCCGACGATCACGTTGCGCGTCTCGTTCAGGATCAGGCTGTGGACGACGTAGGGCTCTTCCCACAGGATGTGCGAGTCGAACGTCCAGATGTGGCTGAAGCCGTAGGTCTCGGCGCGCTTGGCGAGGTCGACGACGCGCGCCGCTGGGGGAGTGGTCTGGAGTACGAGGCCGATGTCCATGTCGTGGTTGGTTTGTCGTGCCGGTCGTCAGACCAGGTACTGCGACAGGCCGCGCTTGATGAACTGGCCGTGACCCTTGCGCCCGACGTAGGCGTCGTTCTCGACGACGACGACGCCACGCGAGAGCACCGTGTCGACCTTGCCGTCGATCACCCAGCCCTCCCAGGCCGAGTGGTCCATGTTCATGTGGTGCTTGTCGTTGATGCCGATCTTCGTCTTGTTGTTCGGGTCCCAGACGACCACGTCGGCGTCGGCGCCGGGGGTGATCACGCCCTTCTTCGGATACATCCCAAACATGCGGGCCGGCGTCGTGCAGCAGGTCTCGACCCAGCGCTCCAGGCTCAGCTCGCC
>JAYUAM010000719.1:0-1314 GCA_043741295.1 Acidimicrobiia bacterium | reverse complement strand
CGATCACCACCATCGTGCTCCCCACCCCCGACAGGAACGATGTGATGCGGTCGAGCCGTGCGGTGCGTTGGCCGACGGCCCACACGTTGACGTGGTTGTCGTCGTGACCGATGGCGGAGTGGTCGACGACGTGGACGATCAGCCACCCGATCGCCGTCCACACGGCAACCAGCGCGACAAGGGCGCCGACCGCCCGCCCGACCACCCGCCCGGCCACGGGCATGACGCGGTGACGGGCGCCGCCGGACGACGTCGGCGCGAGCCGCGTGGTCGACCCGGCACCCACGGGTGCCGGCCGCGTGCCCGACGCGTCGTCTGGCGTCACGGACGACGGCGTGGCGGGCAGGGTCGCGCCGGCCAGCTGCTCGACCGGTGCAGCAGCGCGCAGCGTGCGGCCGCCGAAGGTGATGGCGACGAGGGTGAACCAGCCCCAGCCGAGGGCGAGGCCGGCGAGCACGTCGGTGAGCCAATGAGCCCCGAGCAGGGCGCGTGTGGTCCCCACGGCTACGGCGATCAGTGCGGCGAGAGATCCTGCGACGGCGCGGGTGCGGCGGCTGTGGCCGAAGCTGAACGCGAGGGCGACGGCCGCCCACGTGGCGGCCGCCGCCGTCGTGTGGCCGGACGGGAACGACGAACCGGCAACGGACACGAGCCGCGCCACGTCCGGACGGGTCCGGTTCACCGCAAGCTTGAGCGCGTTGTTGAGAAGCAGCTGGCCGATCACCACCGAGGCCATGAAGGCCGCCGGACCCGGTCGACGGCGACGCCACGAGACGACGGCGCCGACGACGAGAGCGACGGCGATGACCACGGGCGTGCTCCCGAGATCGGTGACGAGACGCAGCTGGCTCACCGCACGAGAGCTCACGTTCGTGGCACCCCAGTTGGCGACGCCCTGGTCGAAGCGTGCGAATCCACTGTGCGCCGTGAACTGGTCGACGAGGCTACCGATGGCGAACGCCGACGCGAACACCACGAGGAACACCGTCGTCAGCACGAAACCGGTCGCCGTGGTGCGGTCCATCCGCGCCCGCAGGAACCGGACGAGCTTCGGGCGGTTATGGAGGCGGCGCAGGAGCCAGCCGATCTCGGCGTCGGGATCGATCGGGTCGACCGGTGCCCGCGACGAGAGCGACACGACGTAGGCGGCGACCGCCGCGAGAACGGCGACCGCGAGAACGACGAGGGTGACGGGCATCAGTTCGGCGCTTCCAGGTTGGCCCGCAGACGATCGACGTCGAGCGCGGTGTGCGGGTAGGGGCGGGCGACATCGGCGAGGGTGTCGGCCAGGAGCCGGGCGATCGCCCAGTTGCG
>JAYUAM010000718.1:0-3460 GCA_043741295.1 Acidimicrobiia bacterium | reverse complement strand
GGTGGTAGGCGGTGGAGCACCCGACGATGCCGCCGCCGATGATCACCGCTCGCGCTTGGCTGGGCTGCTCGGCCACGGGTCACCTCTTTCGTCCCGAGGTCGGCGCCTCGGCCCTCTGTCGTTCGGTCGTGCGATGGCTTACCACACCGATGAGGGTGTTCCGCCAATTCTGGTGTTTTGTGTTGGAATGGTTCGATGGCGAGCTACGAGGCCGACGTCCTCCAGGCGGTCGCGCTGCGCGGCCGGGTGACGGTGCGTGAGCTGGCCGCGCTGCTCGGCGTGTCCGATCAGACGGTGCGCCGCGTCGTCGGGCCGATGGCCGAGCGGGGCGACGTCGACAAGTTGCACGGGGCGATCCTGGCCCGCACCCGCACCGGCGAGCCGCCCTTCCTCGCCCGCATGGCGATCGACCAGGACGCCAAGGTGGCCGTCGCCACCGTCGTCGCCGGCATCGTGGCCGACGGCGACAGCATCGCCCTCGACACCGGGTCCACCACCGGCTTCATCGCCCAGGCGCTGCGCCAGCACCGCAACCTCACCGTGGTCACCAACTCCACCTTCGTCGCCACGATCCTGGCAACGATCCCAGGCAACCGCGTGCACATGGCGGGCACCGAGCTGCGAAATCACGACGGCGCCGCGTTCGACGACGACGCCTTTCGCACCGTGCGCTCGATGCAGGTCCGCTACGCCGTGCTCTCGGCCTCGGCGATCGACCCCAAGCGCGGGGTCATGGTGCACGAGCATGCCGAGGCCGAGATGTGGCGGGCGATGGCCGGCATCGCCGAACGGCGCATCGTCGCCGCCGACCACACCAAGTTCGGCCGATCCGCGTTGGTGGCGATCGGGACGGCGCAGGCCGGCAGGGCGATGCAGCCCGGCGACATCGTCGCCACCGACGTGCGCCCGCCGCGCTCGTGCACCCGCGTGTTGCGCGGGCTGCAGGTCGTCACGCCATAGCGGTCAGGTTGGCGCTCGCATTGATGCAGACGGCGACCGGCCCGCCGGAGAGCTCGGCCACGACGGCTAGGTTTGAACGGGGCTGTTCTGCTTCGTGGACCAGTTCTAGGATGTGGACCATGCGCGTACCGCGGCTCGGCCGCTTCTCCCCCGCCGCTGCTCGCCCGGCGAGCCCGATCGTGCGCGCCGTCGTGGCCGACACGAGCTTCGAGCTGGTGCCGCTCAAGAACCTTGAACCCCAGCTCCGGCATCTGCCGCGCGGTTCACGCGTCTCGGTGACGTGCTCGCCGGCCAAGGGCATCGAAGCCACGCTCGACCTCGCCGCCCGGCTGAAGGGCGAGGGGCTCGTACCCACGCCGCACATCGCCGCCCGCCTCGTACGCGACCGAAGCCATCTGCGCGACATCGCAGCGCGCGTCGCTGAGACCGGGATCGACGAGCTGTTCCTCATCGCCGGCGATGAGGAGACCCCGGCTGGCGACTACCACGACGGCGCCGCCGTGCTCGAACATCTGCTCGAAGAGCCTCACCGCCTCCGACGCATCGGACTGCCCGCCTACCCCGATGGCCACCTGTTCATCGCCCGCGAGGCACTCCATCACGCGCTGCACCACAAGCAGCACCTGCTCGCCGAGGCCGGCGTCGACGGGTGGGTCTCGACGCAGATGTGCTTCGACGCCGCGACCATCGCCGCGTGGCTCTCACCCGAACGGCGGGCCGGGCTCGCGCTGCCCGTGCGCCTCGGGATCCCGGGTCCGATCGACCGCACGAAGCTCCTGACGATGGGCATGCGCGTCGGCGTCGGCCAGTCGCTGCGCTACCTGCAGAAGAACCGGTCGGGCCTCACCAAGCTCGTCACCGGCACCGCTTACGAGCCCACGCGACTGCTCACACAACTGGCCGACCAGCTTGGGCCACTGCGCGTCACCGGCCTGCACCTGTTCACGTTCAATCAGCTCGAAGCGTCCGTCGCCTGGCGCAAGAGCGTGCTCGGCACGGCCTAGCCCGACGTCTGCGCCGGGCGCAGCGCGCGGCACGCCGCGGCCGCGTCGTCGTTGGGCCAGTCGAGGGCGCCTAGACGCGCCCCAGTGACCCAACCGCGAGCTTACGAACGAGCCGACCGAGCTCGGCCAGTCGTGTCAGCTCCGAGTTCAGCGGAACGACGACCTCGCGGTCGACCGCCACGGCCACCTCGTCGGCCAAGGCCTGGAACGCGAGGCGGGCGCGACGCCTGGCACCGACCCGCGCGAGGCGGCGACCGAGGACGGCGACGAGCAACCCGATCACCGTCCCACCGATGGCGAGGAGGGTCGGCAGCGCGATGGCGCGCACCTTCGGCAACGGCGGGTCGGGCAGCTTGAACCACCCGAGCACGCCGAGCACCAGGAGCCACAGCAGGCCGACAACCATCGCCGCTGTCGCCAGCCGTTGGACGACGCCGAGCAGCGACCACCAACGCGGCGCGTCGACGTGCAGATCGGTGCGACCGGCCGCCTCGTCGAGCGCGTCGGGCAGGCGATCGCCGGCCGCCGACACGACGGCGTCGATCGCTGCTCTCGGCTGATCCGGCAAGCTGTCAGTGACCGCGCGCTGCACGTCGCGCAGGGCCTCGCCAAGCCGAGCTTCGGCGAGTGGGTTCGCCGAGACGGCCGTTCGGCGCACGGTGATCCCGGCACTGCGGGCGCCGCGCCGCTCGTCCGATCGCCCTCCGGCGTTGCGGGTCGCCGCCGGCGTGCCGAGCCCAAGGCGGGCGAGCGGGTCGGGCCGGATGCGACGCACCCAGCGGACCGGCGGCCAGCCGACTGCGAGCGAGCCGCGATGGCGGTAGGCCGCTTCCACGGCGGCGCTGATCTCGTCGCCGCCCGCCGCGCCGGCGGCTGCCTCGACCAGGCGCTCGCGCGCGGCCGCCGATACCTTGCCGTCGGCGGCATCGCCCAGCGCGGCCGAGAGATCGTTGGTCAGCCAGTCGAGATCGGCGTCGATGCGCTTCACGATCGCCCGCCGCTCGGCCACGCGGGCGGCCAGCTCGCGGCGCAGCGGGGCGATGCCCTCGCCGGTCGTCGCCGACACCGGCAGCACCCGCACGCCGCGGAGACCATCGGCCACGAGGAGCCGGCCGAGATCATCGACGCAGGCCGTGCGGGCGGACGGGTCGAGCCGGTCGATCTGGTTGAGGAGCACCATCGTCACCGCGCTGTGCCCGGCGAACTGGCGCAGGTACTGGTCATGAAGCGCGGCGTCGGCGTACTTCTGCGGATCGACCACCCACGCGAAGACGTCGACCACCTGCACGAGCCGATCGACCTCGGCACGGTGAGCGTCGGCCGTCGAATCGTGGTCGGGCAGATCGAGCAGCACCAGACCCTCGAGCTCACCGGCCATTTCGCTGGCCGACAGTTCGCTGGCGCCGACCGACCCGATGGCGCCGGTCGGCCAGAGACGCTGACGGTTCGGCACGGCGAGCCAGTCGAGCAGCGCGTCGGCGCCGTCGCCGAACACC
>JAYUAM010000717.1:0-8077 GCA_043741295.1 Acidimicrobiia bacterium | reverse complement strand
CTGGCTCAGTGACCGGTGAAGACCGGTGCCCGCTTCTGCATGAAGGCCATCGGCCCTTCGACCGCATCCTGCGACCGGAACACCGGGCCGCCCCATTTCAGTTCGACTGCCAACGCCTCGGCTTCCGGCAGTCCCCTCGCCTCACGCGCGCCGGCCTTGATCGCCTTCACCGCCAGCGGTCCGTTCGCGGCGATCTTGCCGGCGATCTCCATCGCCTTCGCCATCACGTCGGCGGCGGGCACCACGTGGTTCACGAACCCGTAGCGGTGACATGTCGCAGCGTCGAGCAGGTCGCCGGTGAGGAGCAGTTCCATGGCGATGGCTTCGGGGAACTGGCGCGGTAGCCGCACGGACGAGCCGCCGATCGGATAGAGCGCCCATTTCACCTCCTGCACGCCGAAGCGGGCGGTATCGGCGGCGACGCGGATGTCGGTGCCCTGCACGATCTCGCAGCCGCCGGCGATGGCGTGGCCGTTGACCGCGGCGATGACGGGCTTCGACGGCGTCCAGTCGCGCAGCATCGCCCGACCCCCGAGCCCGCGGTCGGCGACGACGATCTCGTCGAACTCGTTCTCGGGCTGGCGCGCACCGGTCGTCAGCGGGATGAGCAGCCCGAGGTCGGCGCCGGCGCAGAAGGCCTTCTCGCCGGCACCGGTGATGATGGCAACCCGCACGTCGTCGTCGTCCTCGATCTGCTGCCACGCCGCCCACAGCCGCACGAGGACCTCGGGACTGAGCGAGTTGCGCGCCTCGGGACGGTTGAGCGTGACCAGGGCGATGTGGTCCTGCACGGCGACTTCCACGACGGCCATCGGCGGTCTCCCTTGGGGCGAGCGAACGTCGCGCAAGCTACCAACACGGTGGCCGCGGGCGGTCGTCGAGCCGTCATCCCGGCCGGGTCGTCCAGCGGCGGGCGCCCTCGACGGCCACGGCGATGGCGCGGTCGATCGCCTCGTCCTTGACGTCCATCACCACCTGCTCGCCGGCGGTCCGTTGGGCGATGACGGCGAGCACGCAACCGGCGGCCAGCCCGTAGACGAGGGCCTGCTTGAACAGCAGGCCGGCCTCCATCTCGAGGTTGAGGATGCGCAGCCCGCGGTACTCCTCCGTCATGCCCTGCACGGCGCGCAGCAGGTGCGGATTGGCGGAGGACAGGCTGCGCTCCTGACCCTCGAAGAACGTGTCGACCGAGGCGGTGACCCCGACCCGATGGTCGATGCCGAGCGCACGCGCGGCGTCGGCGAGGGTCACGGTGAGGAACGGGTCGGCGGCCGCGGGGTACTCGACCGGTGCGATGTCTGCCGCCGCTCCCTGGCGGCAGAGCGCAGCATGGCTGACGATCACCGAGCCGGTCGGCACGTCGGGCTGGATCGATCCCGTCGTGCCGATGCGCACGATGGTGTTGACGCCGACCTGGGCGAGCTCGTTGACCACGATCGACGTCGACGGCGCCCCCATGCCCGACGTACACGACAGCACGGCGACATCGCCGAGGTAGCCGACGTAGCTCACCAGTCCGCGGTGGTCCGAGAGCAGGCGCGGCCCGTCGAGGTGGCGCTCGGCGACCAGGGTGGCGCGGTCGGGGTCGCCCGACAGGAAGGCGAACGTGGGTGCCGGGTGGGGCAGGTCGCTGGGCCCGAACCCGACGTGGTAGAGCGCGTCTGACGTCACCGTCGCACCCTATCCCTGGCCGATTCCGCCCCTCCCGCCGCCGGGGCCGAGAACCCACGGCTACCATCCACTGAACTCGGCGACGGCAGTGGGTGGTCTTGATGCGAATCCTGGTGGTCGGCTCCGGAGGCGTCGGCGCGTCCATCGCCTCGATCGCCGAGGAGCGCGATTTCTTCGATCACTTCGTGATCGCCGACCTCACCCAGGAACGGGCGCAGAAGGCGATCGATGCGCTCGACGACCCCACCCGCTTCCACGCCGCCAAGGTCGACGCCCGCGACCGCCAGTCGATCATCGACCTCGCTGGCGCCGAGAAGATCGACGTCATCGTCAACGCCTGCGACCCGCGCCTGAACCCCTCGATCTTCGGCGCCGCGTTCGAGGCCGGCTGCACGTACATCGACATGGCGATGAACCTGTCGGAGCCGCACCCGACGCGTCCCTTCGAGGAGGTCGGCATCCCGCTCGGCGCCGATCAGCTCGCCCAGCACGAGTCGTGGCTCGCCAAGGGTCAGCTCGCGCTCGTGGGCATCGGCGTCGAGCCTGGCCTGTCGGACATCTTCGCCCGCTACGCCGCCGACCACCTCTTCGACGAGATCGACGAGATCGGCGTGCGTGACGGCTCGAACCTGTCGATCGACGGCTACGAGTTCGCCCCCACCTTCTCGATCTGGACCACGATCGAGGAGTGCCTCAACCCGCCGCTGGTGTGGGAGAAGGACCGCGGCTGGTTCACGACCGAGGTGTTCAGCGAGCCCGAGGTGTTCCACTTCCCGGCCGGCATCGGCCCGGTCGAGTGCGTGAACGTGGAGCACGAGGAAGTGCTGCTCGTGCCGCGCTGGGTCGACTGCAAGCGCGTCACGTTCAAGTACGGGCTCGGCGCCGAGTTCATCGGTTGGTTGAAGACGTTCGCCTACCTCGGGCTCGATTCGAAGGAGCGCATCCGCGTCGGCGACGTGAACGTG
This sequence comes from Acidimicrobiia bacterium, assembly GCA_043741295.1. GTDB lineage: Bacteria > Actinomycetota > Acidimicrobiia > Acidimicrobiales > Ilumatobacteraceae > JAYUAM01. Next base: position 5,441 of record JAYUAM010000717.1, on the reverse strand, counting down.
GCCCCCCGTGACGTGCTCGCCGCGGTGCTGCCCAACCCCGCTCAGCTCGGCCACCTCATGCACGGCAAGACGTGCGCCGGCACGTGGGTCAAGGGCACCTACGACGGCGAGCCGCGCGAGGTGTACCTCTACCACGTGGCCGACAACGAGACGACGATGCGCGACTACGGCTCGCAGGCCGTGCTCTGGCAGACCGCGGTGAACCCCGTCGTCGCACTGGAGCTGCTCGCCAGCGGTGAGTGGGCGGCTCACGGCGTGCTCGGGCCGGAAGCCTTCGACGCGGTGCCGTTCCTGAACCTGCTCGCCGAGTACGGGTCCCACCACGGCATGGTCGAGCTCGGCAAAGGCAGCCGGTGGCCGTCGCCGCGCCAGATCGGTGTCGTGCCGCAGAACGTGGCCGAGCGCCCCGTCGTGCGTCCCCCGCAGCTGCAGAACTGGCACTACGAGCTGGGTCGCGCCGTCACCTCGCCCGAGCCGTAGCCGACGCCCGCCGCCGATGCGAGTGGGGGTCGGGGCGGTCGCGCTCGCGTGCGCGCTGGTGACGAGCTGTACCAGCGTCGTGGCGTCGGCTCCTGCGACGACGGCCAGTGCTCCGCCGTCGAGCGGCACGCCCGGCTCCAGCGGTACACCCCAACGGGCGCCGACCTCGGCGACGATGCTGCCGCCGATCGCCACGACGGACCTGACGACCACCGCGCCCACGACGACCACCACCGCGGGCCGAACCGCTACGACGGCGGCGACCACGACCGCCGCGACCGCCGCGACCACCACGACCGTGGCTCCCGCGCCGAACCCGCCGACGGTTCGCATCGATCAGATCGTCTCGCACGGTGCGCCGGGCCGCCACCGCGTCGCGCTCACGTTCGACTCGAACATGACGGCGGCGATGCTCCAGAAGCTCGACCGCGGCACCGTCGCGAGCTACGCCAACATCGCCGTGCTCGACCAGCTCGACGCGCTGAAGGTGCCGGCCACGTTCTTTCTCGCCGGACTGTGGATGGAGCGCTACCCGGAGGTCACGGCGCGGCTGGCGGCCACCGAACGCTACGAGCTCGGCACCCACTCCTATGCCCACGAGGGCTTCACCGCATCGTGCTACTCGCTCGGCACGATCGCCAACGACGCGATGCAGGCCGACGTGCAGCGGGGCATCGACGTGCTCCGCCGTTTCACCGACCACCCTGTGCCCTACTACCGGTTCCCCGGACTGTGCGTCGACCAGGCCGCGCTCGATGCCATCGCCCCGCTCGGTCTCACCGTCGTGCATGGCGACGTGCCGAGCGGCGATGCCTTCGGCACCGACCCCCAGGCGATCGTGCGCCAGACGCTGCGCGGCGCGCACGACGGGGCCATCGTCGTGCTGCACATCACCGGTGGCGACACCGCGCCGCGCACGCAGGATGCGATCGGCCCGATCGTCGCTGGCCTGCGCGACGCCGGCTACGAACTGGTCAAGGTCTCGGACCTGTTGCGGGGTTGATCGTCCGCCCGGGTCGCGCTGGCGCTCGTGGTGACTAGCGTCGCGGTCGATGGACGACGCGATCCGCTCTGCCCTGACCCACGACCGCACGATCGACCTGACGACCACCGGCCGTCGGTCCGGTCAGCCACGAACGGTCGAGATCTGGTTCCTGAACGTCGACGGCCGGCTGTTCATCACCGGTACGCCCGGTCCGCGTGACTGGTACGCCAACCTGCTCGCCGACCCCCGGCTCGCGTTCCACCTCAAGGAGTCGGTGCGGGCCGATCTGACCGGCCGGGCGGAGCCGGTGCTCGACGAACCGACCCGCCGGACCGTGCTCACCGCGGCCGTGGCGGAGTGGTACCGCGGGCAGGCACCGATCGACGACCTCGTGGCCACGGCACCGATGGTCGAGATCTTCCTCGACGCCTGATCGTCAGCCAGTCGAGGACGAGATCGACGGTCGTCGATCGCCGACGTCAGTTGAGCGCCGACGTCTAGTTGAGCTCGACGGCGACGACGGACTGGAGCGTCGGACTGGTGGCGCCGGGTGCCTTCTCCGTGGACACGGCGAGCGTATGGCTGGCGGCTGGCGCGCTGAACCGGGCGACGCCGTGGGATGGCTTCACGACACCGAGCGAGACGGGCGAACCCGAGTCGAGCGACCACAGCTGATACACGTTGCCGGGCCCCGGATCGGGCAACGGGGCGACGTCGATCCACCCGGTTCCGTCGGCCTGCAGCGCCACCGTCGCGCCTCCAGCGAGCACGCCGGTGTGGGTCGTGGGCAGCGCAAGTGCGGCCTCCATGCGGGACCGGTCGCTCGAGCTGCTGTGCGTCAGCGACCGCACGGTCACGGCGGAGAGCACCACGACCACGAGCGCGGCGGCGACGGCGAGGATCCGCCCGTTCGCCAGCCACGACCGTCGCGGGGCGAGGACCGTCGCGCCGGCTGGTGTCGCAGCCGCCACGACCGTCGTCGAGGCCGGATCGTCGGTGGCAGCCGCGGGTGCGATCGAGGCCAAGGCCGAGGCGGCCGTCACCGTGCTCCCGGCCCGGACCCGGGCACTGATCGCCTCCCATGCGCTGGCCGGCGGCTCGACGGCCGTTGTGCGGTCGACCATGGCGGCGAGGGCGTCGGTGTAGCGGGCGAACTCGCCCGATGCCTCAGGCGAGTTGGCGACCACCCGTTCCGCGCGGACGCGGTCGAGGTCGTCGAGTGCGTCCATCGCGTAGAGGGCGACGAGGTCCCGGTGCTCGTCGTCGTAGCCGGTCATCTGGTGCTCCGATCACTCGTTGGGCCAAGACCGGCGGCGGCCAGACGGTCGGCAAGTTTGGTCATCCCCAACCGGATGCGGCTCTTGACCGTTCCCTCGGGCAGGTGCAACATCGTCGCGACCTCGCGGTAGGTGCGACCACCGAAGTAGGCGAGCTCGATCGCTTCGCGCTCGCCGTCGGCGAGGGTCTCCAGCGCAGCGCGCACAGTCTCGGCCCGCAGCAGCTCCCACACCTCGCGCTCGAGGTCGTTGCTCGGCTCCGGTTCCAGCGCGACGTCGCGCTGTTCGCGGGCGACCCGGCGGTTCTCGGCGCGCACCCGGTCGACGGCCTTGCCGTGGACCATGCGCAACAGCCACGGGCGCAGGTCGCCCTTCTCGGGGTCGAATCGCTCGGGGCGTTCCCAGAACGCACAGATCGTCTCCTGGAGGACCTCTTCGGCGTGGTCGGTGCTGCGCAGCACGCGCAGGGCCAACCCGTAGAGGGCGGCGGCGTGACGGCGATAGATCTCGGCGAGTGCCGCCTCGTTGCGGGCGACGACCTGCGCCACGAGCTCAGTGTCCGCCCATGCGGTGAGATCGCCATTGGTCATGATCGACGCGCCCGCCATGTCAGACGTGCCGGTCGTGCCGGTCGGTGCCAATCGAAGGCGGCGCCGCCCGAGCCTGCTCTTGTCCTCGTTCATTCGTCCGCAGTTCCCAACTTTCAGGAACGTCACACCTACGACCGGCACGATGCTGTGCGGAGCGACGGTGATGACCTTCATAAGGCTCATCCGACGCTAGCGCCCCCTTGGATGATGGAGATTACGACGACCTTTCGGCGATCTTCGGTGCCGCGAGCCGGGTCGAGCAGGCCGGCTGGGCGACCGGGCCCACGTTCGGCGTTGTGTTCGTCTGGTAGGAGGAGAGCGTCCGGGGCTTTCTCACCCTACGAGGTGAAACGTGCGCCATTTGTCACTGGGTGACCACGCCTAGCGCGAATCTGGCCGCGCGGCGCACAAGGTTTCCTCAATGCATCGACATCCAGCACGGCGACCGTGGCGGATGATCTCCGTGACCAAGCCCCCCACCACCGTCGAAGCCTCGGCGGCCGACCTCGAGGCCGAAGCGGGTCCGAACGGCGGCGACGCCGTGGCCGTCCGGCCGGCGGGTCTCGCCCGGGGAGCGCTCGCCGGTCTCGTGGCGGCGGGCCTTGCGCTCGGCGTCGGCGAGTTCGTCGCCGGGGCCGTCAAGGGCTCCACGGCCCCCATCGTCGGCGTCGGCAACTGGGTCATCGACCACGTGCCCCCGTCCGTGAAGACCTTCGCCATCCGCACGTTCGGCACGCACGACAAGCAGGCCCTCATCGTCGGTACGACGATCAGCCTGCTCGTGTTCGCCGCGTTCGTCGGAGCGGTCGCCACCCGCCGCCTCCGTCTCGGCCTTGCCGGTGTGGGCGTGTTCGGTCTGGTCGGCATCCTCGCCACGCTCTCGCGTCCGACGGCCGATCTCGCCGACGCCCTTCCGTCCCTTCTCGGCGCCCTCGCCGCCGCCGGTGCGCTGTTTCTCCTTCTGCGCCCGCCGGCGAGCGGGGCCCGGCGAGCCACCGACCCGGACACTGCGCCGACCCCGGCTCTGCTCGCCGGCGGTCTCGACCGCCGCCACTTCCTGCTCGCGGCCGGCGCCACGGCGGCGATCGCCGCCACGGCCGGCGGTGTCGGTCGGGCGCTGCAGAAGCGGGTCAGCGTCGTCGCCGACCGGGCCCGCCTCATCCTTCCCAAGCCCCGCTCTGCGGCCAAGACGCTGCCCGCCGGCATCGATACGACGACGCCCGGCATCACGCCGTTTATAACCTCGAACGCCGACTTCTACCGGGTCGACACGGCCCTCGTCGTGCCGCAGGTGAGCCCGGCGAGCTGGAAGCTGCGCATCCACGGCATGGTCGACAAGGAGATCAGCCTCTCCTTCGACGACCTCATGGCCCGACCGATGATCGAGCGTGACCTCACCCTCGTCTGCGTCTCGAACGAGGTCGGCGGTCACTACGCCGGCACCGCCCGGTGGCTCGGCGTCCCCCTTGCCGACCTGCTGAAGGAGGCCGGCGTGAAGGCCGGCGCCAACCAGCTCGTGTCGACTTCGGTCGACGGGTTCACCGCCGGCTCGCCCCTGGCCGCCGTGCTCGACGGGCGTGACGCGATGGTCGCCATCGGCATGAACGGTGAGCCCCTCCCGGTCGTGCACGGCTTCCCGGCCCGCCTCGTCGTGCCCGGCCTGTACGGCTACGTGTCGGCCACCAAGTGGGTCACCGATCTCGAAGTCACCACCTTCGATCGCTTCGACGGCTACTGGGTGAAGCGCAGCTGGGCCCAGCAGGCGCCGCTCCAGACCATGAGCCGCATCGACACCCCTCGGGGACTGCAGCAGCTCCCCGCCGGACGCACCCCCATCGCCGGTGTGGCGTGGGCGACGCATACCGGCATCTCGAAGGTCGAAGTGCAGATCGACGGCGGCGCCTGGCAGACCGCCCGGCTGGCCGACACGGTCGGCCCCGACACCTGGGTCCAGTGGGTCCTCGAATGGGACGCCACGCCGGGCACGCACAACATCGTGTGCCGCGCCACCGACGGCGCCGGCCACCTCCAGACCGAACAACGGGCGGCGCCCATCCCCTCGGGCGCCACCGGTTGGCACCAGATCGTGGCGCTCGTCTCCTAGCTCGC
>JAYUAM010000716.1:0-1316 GCA_043741295.1 Acidimicrobiia bacterium | reverse complement strand
CGATCGTGCTCGGGGGGCCGATCGTTCGTCAGCTGTTCGTGCAGCTGCCTCTCTCGCCCGGCGCCCCGGTGACCCACGACCGGCTCGTCGAGGCGGTGCGGGCGAACTGTCAGATCGGGCGGCTCGCCACCGCACTCGCCCTCTCGACCGCCCGCGCCGGCCTCGGGCCGAGACGTCGCCGTTCGCACCGGTCGTGCGGCGCTACCTCGATGAACGCGGCGTCAACGACCCGGCCCTCGACGATGGCGATGCGGGCGAGCTGCGCCGGCAACTGATCGCCGGGGTGTGCCAGGTGATCGACGAAGCGTGCGAGCAACCGGTCGTGCTGCTGCTCGACGACGCGCACTGGGCCGACGAGCTGACGCACGCGGTACTCGACGAACTGGTCCGACGCTCGATCCTCGATCGGTGCACGCCACTGCATGTCCGCCACCTCCACGCCGAGGTCCTCGCCCACATCGGTTCGAGGACGAACGACCCGATGTCCGGCGACGAAGCCGGGTGCGAGCGGCCGGGCTTCGACGGACGGGCCATCGGTGGCGCGGCCGTCGGCGACGCGGCGGCGAACGGCGGCCACTGGCGCTGGCTCCTAGCAACCTGACGGGCCGCTCGACGACCTCCGGTACCGTCGGGGTGATGCCCGCCCTGGACGACCGCTCCCCCTCCCGTCCGCTGGCGCTCGTCACCGGAGTCGGGCGCGCGGTCGGTATCGGCGCGGCGGTGGCGACCGCACTGGCCACCGACGGGTGGGGCGTGGTCACGACCGGTTGGCGCGCCTACGACGAACGGATGCCGTGGCGCGCCGACGCCACGCCGATCGCCGACATCCAGGCCGACCTGGCCGATCCCGACGCGCCGTCGCAGCTGTTCGCACGGGTCAACCGGGAGATCAGCGCGGTCACGGCTCTGGTGTGCTGCCACTGCGAATCGGTCGACTCGGCGATCATGACGACAAGCGTCGAGAGCTTCGACCGCCACTTCGCCGTCAACGCCCGGGCGACCTGGCTCCTGGTGAAGGCGTTCGCCGAGCAGTTCGCCGGGCCGCCCGGCACCGGCCGCATCGTCGCGTTGACGAGCGACCACACGGCGTTCAACCTGCCCTACGGCGCGAGCAAGGGGGCCATGGACCGCATCGTGCTCGCCGCCGCCGTCGAGCTCGCCGACAGCGGCATCACCGCCAACGTCGTGAACCCCGGCGCAACCGACACCGGATGGATCGACGACACGGTCGAGGCGCTGGTCCGGGCGCGCCACCTGCAACCGCGGATCGGGACGCCAGATGACGCCGCTCGGCTCGTCAGCTTCCTCTGCTCACC
>JAYUAM010000715.1:0-3465 GCA_043741295.1 Acidimicrobiia bacterium | reverse complement strand
CACGACTCGGCCTCGAGGTGCTTGGCCACCAGTGACCCGAGCTCGCCGCCCATGCCCGACACGAGGATGCGGGCGCCGGTCACCAACCAAACCTATCGGGAGGACGTGTCGCCGGTCACTGTCGGGCGATGTACTCGGGCACCTGCCTGGCCGGCGCCACCTCGCCAGGCCCGGCGGGTGCAGCCGAGCGCGAGACTCGACGCATGGAGCCGATCGTCACGTCCGACCTCACCATCCTCGGCCGCACCGTGCACCATCCCGTCGCCCACGTGGAGTGCTTCGACGCGCCCACCGGGTGCACGCGTGTGCGGTTCACCACCGACGAGGTGGCGTCGATGTGTCCCGTGACGTCGCAGCCCGATCTCTCGCACGTCGTCATCGACTACGAGCCCGACGGGCGGTGCGTCGAGTCGAAGAGCCTCAAGCTCTACCTGTGGGGCTTCCGCGACCGGGCGGTGTTCGCCGAGTCGCTCGCCGTCGAGATCGCCGACGAGGTCATGGCCGCGGCGAGCCCGCACCGGGTCACGGTGACGTTGACGCAACGCCCGCGGGGCGGCATCACCCTCGAAGCCACCGCCGAACGCGTGCGGTAGCCGACCATGACGACCTCACCACGCCCGGGGTGAAGACGAACGGAACTCCGTCCTTGACCGGCCTCAGACCAACGGGCCCGATTCGGCAAGGGGGCGTCTGCGTTTCGTCACGATGACGATGGGGTCCTGACGGTTCCGTCTCTAGATCCGATCAGGACACCATGGCGGAGACCAGGCGTTCCCCTCGTTCGTCGTGGCGGCGACAGTCAACCAAGCTGGCGTTGGCGACGATGCTGCTCGCGCTCGTCGCCACCATCCCGGTGCTGCCCGGCATCAAACGGGCGGCGGCCGACGACCTGCCCGTGCACCTGCAGGCCTTCCCCACCGGCACGCCGTGCGGCTACGAGGATTCGTGGCACGCCCCCCGCGGCACCGATGCCAACGGCAACCCGCTCTACCACGAGGGCGTCGACGTCATCGCCAAGACCGGCACCCCGATCTACGCGGTGAGCGACGGCACGATCACCCGAATGAGCACGTCGAATCGTGGCGGCATCCAGCTGTACCTCACGCGCTCCGACCACACCTACTTCTTCCACGCCCACCTCTCGGCCTACGCCGCCGGCCTCAAGGTCGGCGACACGGTGACGGCCGGTCAGCTCGTCGCCTACGTCGGCCAGACGGGCGACGCCCAGTTCAGCGTCCCCCACCTCCACTTCGAGGTCCACCCCGGCGGCGGCGCACCGGTGAACCCCGACCCGATCGTCAAGGAGGTCGACGCGTGCTATCCGCACTCGACTACGACGCCGACCACGCCCCGGGCCGGCACGACGACCCCCTCCGTCACGCCACCCGGCGATAGCGCGCCGTCGGGTACGCCGGCTCCGCCGGCGGCGACCCCCGTCGCCCCTGGTGCCGCGACCGCCGACTTCGGCAACCTCGCGCCGATCACGCCCACCCGGTTCGCCGACACGCGCACGAAGCTCTGGCTCCACCGGCTCGTACCGGGCGAAACCCAGCCCCTCACGATCGCCGGCCGCAACGGTGTGCCTGCCAACGCCACGATGGTCGCGTTGAACCTCACCGTGACAAACCCGGCGGACAGCGGCTACGTCGTCGCCTGGCCGTGCGGACGGGACACGCCACTGACCTCGTCGATCAACTTCGCCGCCAGCGAGACCGTGGCGAACGCGGCGATGGTCGGACTCGGCAACGGCAAGGTGTGCCTCACCAGCAAGGTCGCCACGGACCTCGTCGTCGACGTGAGCGGCTGGCAGGGACCCGGGGCCACACTGCGCCTCACGCCTGTCGTTCCCACCCGTCTCGTCGACACCCGCGAGACCCGCCGGCTGACCGGCGGCGAGACGCTCGTCGTCACCCTGCCGAGTTCGCCGGTGGCCGCCCGGGCGGCGTCGTTCGGCGACGCCGGCGGCGCCACCGGTCCGGAGAGCACCGACACCCCGACCGGCGGGCTCCGACAGACCGACAAGATCGGCATCGTCGCGACCTCCCCGCCGACCGCCGCCCCGCGCGATACCGCGGCGACCCTGCCACCCGGCGACACCGCGACGACAGCTCCGCCCAACCCGCCGACGGCCACCACCTCGGCGCCGCCCGCGAGCGCGCCGCCACCGGCGACGCCGCCGGTCGCCAGCACCTCGCCCGGAGCGCCGGCGCCGACGCCCGGCACGTCGACCACACGGCCGCAGGCCGTCTCGCTCAACATCACCTCGGTCGGCGCCGCCGGCCGCGGCTTCCTCACGGTGTGGCCGTGTGACGCCGCCCGCCCGACCGCATCGAATCTCAACGTCGCCGGTGGCGACATCGTGCCGAACACCGTGACCGTCGGCGTGAGCGCAGCGAGCACCGTGTGCGTCTACACGCAGTCGGCCACCGACGTCGTCGTCGACCTCACCGGCACCTGGTCATCCACCGCCGGCCTGTCGGCGGCGCCGGTGGCCCCCGCCCGCCTGCTCGACACCCGCTCGGGCGGCACCCCGATGCGACCGGGGCAGACGCTCGAACTTGCCGTTGCCGGCGTGGGCGCCGTGCCGGCCGACGTCGTCGCCGTCCAGGTGAACCTCACCGCCACCAATACCGACCACGCCGGCTACCTCACGGTGTGGCCGTGCGGCAACACCCGACCGACGGCGTCGAACCTCAACCCGCGGGCGGGCGACACGGTCGCCAACGGGGCGACGGTCGGGCTCACGGGCGGGCGACTGTGCATCTACGCCTCGACCGCCACCCACGTGATCGTCGACCTCACCGCGGTGATGCACTGATCCGGCACGCAGGCACGGTCCCGAACGCAGAGCACGCGGTTCGCAGTGGGCGGGCTCAGCGCAGGTCGGGCGCCATCGCCACCACGGCCCGACCGAACGGCTCGAGCTGGCGACCGGTGATCCGTTCGATGACCGAGATGCACTGGGGGCCTTCGTTCACGAGGCCCGCCCAACGGATGTAGCCACCCAGGACGCCGGCGATGCGGTCACCGACCTCGTCGGCGTGGAGCATCACCTTCGTGCCCTCGGCGAGCATGCCGGCGATCTCCTTGTACAGACTCGGCAGCACCTCGCGCGGATCGTCGTGCGGGGCGAACGGCCGGTGCAGGTACGCCACGCCGAGCTCGTCGTAGTTGTGCAGGTTGTGCGGCGAGGTGAGCAGCGAGATGACGCAGCCGAACCCCTGCTCGCGCAGCCAGATGATCTCCTCCTGGCGCCGGACGCGGCGATGGTTCGGCCCGAACCCACCCGGCCGCTCACAGATCGCCAACCGGTCCTTGATGACCCAGGCGAAGCTGCGGGGCTGGATGCCTTGTGCCCACTTGCCCTTCAGCCTCGGTGCCATTGACGGTCGATACTAGTTCGGCGGCGACCGCCCATTTCGGAGACGAGGCTCTCTTTCGAGGCTTTTTTCCGGTTACCGGTCG
>JAYUAM010000714.1:0-1320 GCA_043741295.1 Acidimicrobiia bacterium | reverse complement strand
CGGTTGGCCATCCCGGAGCACCGGATGGACCGTCTCAGGTCGTGTCGATCGATCTCGGCTGCGTCACGATCACCGAGGCGGAGATCGCCAGCGACCCGCCCCGCCCGGAGGAGCTGACGAACGCCATCGGGGCCGCCACCGACGCGCTGGCCGACGCCCGCCGCCAGCTTCCGATGCTCGACGAGGTACGCACGGTCGTCGGCGTGGGGGGCACGATCACGACCGTCGCCGCCGTCGAGCTGGGCCTCGCCCGGTACGACCGAGACCTCGTCCACGGGCTCGTGCTCACCCGAGCCCAGGTCGAGGACGTGTTCCGCACCCTCGCCACGGAGCGCCTCGCCGACCGGAGGCACAACCCCGGCCTGCAGGCGGCCCGAGCCGACGTGATCGTCGGCGGATGCTGCATCCTGGTCGCACTGCTGCGGAACCTGGCGGCCGACGAATTGCACGTCGCCGACAGCGACCTGCTCGACGCCCTCGCCCGGTCGCTGCTCTAGATGGCCGGCGCCGATCGAACCGCGACGCGAGCGGGCGGGCCCCCTACGATCGCCCCGATGATCCGGCTCTACGGTCGACGGGTGATGCTTCGTCCGCTCCTCGTCACCGACTTCGCGCAGTGGAGCGAGGTGCGGATCCGCAACGAGCGCTGGCTGTTGCCGTGGGAACCGCGGCGGCTGCCGGGCGTGCCCGACCCGGCGCGCGATCGGGCGGCGTTCGCCCTTCGCTGCTCGGCGCGCGACCGCGAGCGCCAGGTCGGCAGCGGCTACGGGTTCGGCATCTTCGTCGACGGTTCGTTCGCCGGCGAGATCAACCTCAACTCGGTCCAGCGCGGCCCGTTCCAGAACGCTTACGTCGGCTACTGGATCGACCAGACGCGCGCCGGAAACTCGTACATGAGCGAGGCGGTGACGGCGGTCGTCAAGTTCGCGTTCGAGGACGTGCACCTGCACCGGTTGCAGATCTCGATCGTGCCCCGCAACGCCCGGAGCCGCCGCGTCGTCGAGAAGCTCGGCCTACGCATGGAGGGCGTCGCCGAGCGCTACCTCGAAATCAACGATGTGTGGGAGGACCACATGCGCTTCGCCGTGACGAGCGAGGAGTGGACCACCCGCCGGGCCGAACTGCAGTCCGCCTGGCTGTAGCCGGCGCGCCACGCCGGCCGCACGAACTGTCCCGGATCGGAGACGTATGTGTCTCCAATCCGGGACAGTTGCGACGTACTCGGGCCGGGCCGCCGTGCGAGGATGCCGGCGTACGGCTGGGTGCAGCCCGGGACGCCCGGTCGAGCACCTCACGTCACCGGCTGGAGATCTTCGCCTG
>JAYUAM010000713.1:0-8096 GCA_043741295.1 Acidimicrobiia bacterium | reverse complement strand
GGCCCGGGTCGAGGGCAAGGTGCTCTTCCACGGCATCGACCTCTACGGCCCCGACGTGTCGCCGACCGAGGTGCGCCGCCACATCGGCATGGTGTTCCAGAAGCCGAACCCGTTCCCGAAGAGCATCTACGACAACGTCGCCTTCGGGCCCAAGGTGAACGGCACTCGACGCAGGGCCGACCTCGACGAGGTCGTCGAGCGCTCGCTCCGCGGCGCCGCGCTGTGGGACGAGGTCAAGGACCGGCTCAAGTCGTCGGCCCTTGGGCTGTCGGGCGGGCAGCAGCAGCGGTTGTGCATCGCCCGGACCATCGCCGTCGAACCCGAAGTGGTGCTCATGGACGAGCCGTGTTCGGCCCTCGACCCGATCGCCACGGCGCGTGTGGAAGACCTCATGCAGGAGCTGAAGAAGGACTACACGATCGTGATCGTGACCCACAACATGCAGCAGGCGGCCCGGGCGAGCGACCGCACCGCCTTCTTCACCGCCGAAGTGAACCCCAACGGCGACCGTCGCACCGGCGTACTCGTGGAGTACGACCGCACCGACCTGATCTTCTCGAACCCGAGCGACACCCGCACCGAGAACTACGTCACCGGCCGGTTCGGATGAGCCCGACACGAGGAGTGAACGGATGACGGAGACACGGCAGTCGTTCCATCAACAGCTCGACGGTGTCCGGGAGGAGCTCATCGCCCTCGCCGCGGCCGTGGCCGAGCTGATCCCGCGCGGCACCGCGGTGCTCCTCGACGGCGATCTGGAAGGCGCCGACTACCTGATCCGCGCCGACGATGCGATCGACGCCCAGTCGCTGGACATCGAGGAACGCTGCTACCAGCTCCTCGCCTTGCAGCAGCCGATGGCCGGCGACCTGCGGCGCATCGCCGCCGCCCTCAAGATCGTCGGTGAGCTCGAACGCTCGGCCGATCTCGTCGTCAACATCTGCAAGGCGGCCCGCCGGCTGCACGGCCACGAGCTCGATGCCAAGCTGCGCGGCATCATCGCCCGCATGAGCGAGCAGGCGCATCATCTCTACCGCGCCGCGCTCGACGCCTACGCCGACGCCGACGCCGCCATGGCGGCGGCGATCGACGACATGGACAACCTGCTCGACAACCTGCAGCGCGAGTTCATCCAGGCGATCTTCGAGAGCCACGCTGCCGGTCTCACCGATCTGCAGGTCGGCGTGCAGCTGGCGATGGTGTGCCGCTTCTACGAACGCATCGGCGACCACGCGGTGAACGTCGGCGAGCGGGTGCGCTACCAGGTGACGGGTTGGCTTCCGGAACACGCGGGCGCCGAGCGGTTCCGACGTGAGCACGCCGGTACGCCGGCGGGCGAGGTGTCGCCCGAGTCATGACTGCCCTGGTCGCCGCCGCGATCGCCGCGGCGGGTGCGGCGTGCGTCGGATACCTGATGGGCCGGCGCTTCGTCGTCGGCTCGATCCGCCAGCTCGCGGGCCGAGTCGGGGGCGATGAGGAGTCAGCGGCCGATGGCGGCCCGCGCACACTGGCGGCCGTCGAGCGTACGCTCACCGCGAGTCGCAGCAACGTCGAACGGCTGCATCTTGAGCTGACGCAGCTCCGACGTAGCCTGGACGAGCTGCCGTTCGGTGTCGTGGTCGCCGGGCAGGACGGTCACTCGCTGCTGCGCAACCGGGCGGCGGACACGTTGCTCGGCCAGCGGCACACCGACGTGCTCGTGGTGCGCGCCGTCGACGACCATCTCCGTACCGCCATGGCCGGCGACCACCGCCGCGAGGTCGTCGACGTGTTCGGCCCACCGAAGCGTTCGGTCGTCGTGCGGTCCACCCCCGTGCTGCCCGAAGACACCTCCGCCGGCGCGGGCGCTGTCGGACTGGTGACCGTCGAGGACGTCAGCGATCGGGTCCGGCTCGAGGCGATGCGCACCGATTTCGTGGCGAACATCAGCCACGAGCTGCGCACGCCGGTAGGGGCCATCGCGCTGCTGGCCGAGACGCTGCAGGGCGAGCGTGATCCGGAGACGATCGACCGTCTCGCTGGCAAGCTGGAACGCGAAGCCCGCCGGGTGTCGAACATGATCGACGATCTGCTCCAGCTCTCCCGCATCGAGGTCGAGGGGGCTCGGCGCGACCGTGTGCCCGTGGACGCGATCATCGGCGAGGCCGTCGCCCGGGTGCAGGCGGCGGCCGAGCAGCGGGGGATCGGCATCGAGCGGGTCCGGTCCGGAAACGGCTCGATGATCGCCGGCGACCGCCAGCAGCTCGTGTCGGCGCTCAGCAACCTCGCGGACAACGCCGTCAAGTACTCCGAGAGTGGAGGCCGGGTGACCGTTTCCGAAGCGCGCGACGGCGACGAGATCGTCCTCGTCGTCGCCGATGACGGCATGGGCATCCCCGACCGTGATCTCGACCGCGTCTTCGAGCGCTTCTATCGCGTCGATCGCGCTCGCAGCCGGGCCACCGGGGGCACCGGGCTCGGGCTGGCGATCGTCCGCCACGTCGCCGACAACCACGGCGGCTCGATCACCGTGTCGTCCCGTGAAGGTGTCGGGTCGACGTTCACGCTGCGACTGCCGGCGTGGGACCACTCCGGCCGATCCACCGTCGTACGCGCCGGCGTCGATCAGGCCGCCACGAGCGGAGCTGGCGCCGACCTGGAGGCTACGTCGTGAGCGCGCAGACCATCCTCATCGTCGAGGACGAGGAGTCGTTCGTCGACGCCCTCACCGTGGGGTTGCGGCGCGAAGGTTTCCACGTCGTCGCCGCGCGCGACGGCGTCGAGGCGCTCGCCGCGTTCGATGCGCATTCGCCCGACCTCGTGCTGCTCGACGTGATGCTTCCGCGCCTGTCGGGGATCGACGTGTGCCGGCAGATCCGGGCGAAGTCGAAGGTGCCGATCATCATGGTGACGGCGAAGGCCGAAGAGATCGACGCCGTCGTCGGGCTCGAGGTCGGGGCCGACGACTACGTCACGAAGCCGTACCGGCTACGCGAGCTGGTGGCACGGATGCGGGCCGTGCTCCGCCGCGTGCCCGATGCGGCCAGCACCGCCGGTGCCGACGACGGTGACGACCTCGACGTGGTGGAAGTCGGTGATGTTCGCCTCGACCCTTCGCGCCACGAGGTCTCGGTGCGCGGCGAGCCGGTGAGCCTCCCGCTCAAGGAGTTCGACCTACTGCACCTGCTCCTCGTGAACGCCGGACGGGTGCTGCCGCGCGAGGTCCTCATCGACCGCGTGTGGGGCTCCGACTACGTCGGCGACACCAAGACCCTCGACGTCCACGTCAAGCGCCTGCGCGCCAAGATCGAGCTCGACCCGGCGACACCGACCCGCATCGTGACCATCCGCGGACTCGGTTACAAGTACGAGTCGGCCAAGCGCTGACGCCGCGGCCGGCGTGTGGGTGATCGACGTCGTCGGTGGCGCACAGCACTTTGACCGCGGGCCGTAGGCTCGGCGCCATGAGTGGGGGACAGTCGGGCGCCGTGCCCACCCGGTGGCAGCGCGTCGCCCCCCGCCGGCCCTCACCGTTCACCCGGCTGGCCCGAACGCATGCGGCGATGGCGGCCGGCGACGCGATCGTGGCCGTGGCCCTGGCCGGCTCGGTGTTCTTCGACACCGATCCGCGGGCGGCCCGGTGGCGCGTCGCCCTCTTCCTCGTCATCACGATGGCCCCGTTCACGGTGCTCGCACCGCTCGTGGCGCCGGCGATCGACCGGATGCCCGGTGGGCGTCGCCTGACGATCGCCCTCATCGCCGGGGCGCGCGCGCTCGTCAGCCTGGCGATGGCCGTGCACATCGACAGCCTTGCGCTGTTCCCCGAGGCGCTCGTGAGCCTCGTGCTGTCGAAGGCGTACCTCGTGTCGAAGAGTGCGGTCGTGCCCACGGTGGTCACCAGACGCGACGAGCTGGTGGAGGCGAACGCGAAGCTCGGCCTCACGTCGGGCGTCGTCGGCTTCGTCGCTGCAGTGCCTGCGGTGTTGCTGCAACTTCTCGGCAGCGGGGCGACGGTCGCGCTGTCCGTCCTGGTGTTCGGCGTCGCCGCCGTCCTCGCTCTTGCGCTCCCGCGTGACGTGGTCGCCGGTGCTCCGGCGGCGGCCGAGGAACGGGCCGAGCTGAAGGCGGCCTCCGTGGTGATCGCCGCGTCGGCGATGGCGCTGCTGCGGGCGATGGTCGGGTTCCTCACCTTCCACATAGCGTTCTGGCTGCGCGTCGCCCACGCCGCGCCGGGGTGGTTCGGGGTGATGCTCATCGCCAGCGCGATCGGCACGATGGCCGGCAACGCGCTCGCTCCGCGCGCTCGTCGTCGATGGCCCGAGGAGCGGATCATCGCCGGATGCCTCGCACTGGCGACGTCGGTGGCGGCGCTCGCGCTCGTGTTCGGCAGCCGCATCGTGGCTGGGCTGCTGGCGTTCGCCATCGGGCTCGCGGCAGCACTCGGTCGGACGGCGTTCGACTCGACCGTCCAGCGCGACGCGCCCGAGGCCAACCGCGGCCGGGCGTTCGCCCAGTTCGAGACCCGCTTCCAGATGGCCTGGGTCGTCGCCGCCTTCATCCCGGTGGCGATACCGATTCCGCACCGGCTCGGCTTCGCCTTCATCGCGCTGGCCGGCGCCGTCGGGCTGGCGTCGTTTATGGGCGGCACTGCCCATCTCGCCCAACGCGGGCAACTGCCGCCGCCGCTACTCGCGCGGGTCCAACGCGAAGTGTCCCGTCGCCGCCGCACCCGGCCCTGAACGAAGGTTGGGCGCACCCAGCCCTGACCGGCGCGGGTCAGCTCGGGTCGATCTCCAGGCGGGCGAGCCACAGTCCTGGTGCATCGACTTCCGCCGGCGTGGGCAGGTTGCGGGCGTCGCGCCACAGCTGGCTGAGCCCGGCGTCTCCCGCGCGTTCGATCACGCCAGAAACGAAGCCATGGCCGCGCTCGACCTGCTGGCGCGAGAGCGAGAGGCCGAAAAGACGCTCGACGAATTGGTCGGACTGACCGGCCTCGACCCGTCGCCGACGGGTGGCTTCGGCGATGCGGCTACCCGACGCCACGAGCCCGCGCGATGCCTCGTCGAGCGCGTGGTCGACGTAGCCGAGGAGCACGGCCACCAGCGCGTCGAGCGCCGGTTCGAGCGCGCGCTGCTCTGGTGAGGCCATCGCTCCGAGCATCACCTGCGGATCGGCGAACAGCCGCTGCAGTGACTCCGGGCCGGCGTCGCCGACGTCGAGATCGCCGAGTCGCTGCGCGAGGGCGTCGGGCTGCGGCCGGAACGCGGCGACGAAGCGGCCGAGCAGATCCTCCAACGCGGCCCTTATATGAGGAACCGACAGCACGGCGTGGTGGGCCAGCTCCGACAGGCAGACCCACAGCCGCACGTCGTCGATCGGCAGGCTCCAGTCCTCGGCGAACGCGGTGACGTTGCGGTCGATGACCAGCAGCTCGTGCGAAACGGGCCGGGGCAGTGGCAGGTCGTAGCTCGCGAAGTTGCGGCGTGCGAGGTGCCCGATCATCGTCCCGGCCGACATGCCGAGCAGGCTCGGACCGAGCAGCTGGAACAGCCCGCTGATCATGGCGGTGTCGGCGTCCTCGTCGGCCCCGGGCGAGAACGGATCGACGGCAGCCGACGGGCCGGTGGGGTCGACGGTGACCGTCGCGTCGGGCGTGGGCGGGTGCAGCGCACCGGCGAGCCGTTCGAACAGCGGGCGGTAGGCGGTGAGCGTGCGGTCAGCCCAGATGACGGGCGTAACCGGCACGACGACCGCTGGGTGCCCGTTGGCGCTGGTGTCGAGCCCGCTCACGTGCTGGATGTGCAGCTCGGCGATGCGGCCGAGCTCTTCCCATTTGATGCGCACCAGCGGATCGACGTTTGTGTCGCTCGACGCTTCGTTCGCGAGCATCAACGCCATCTGCCGGGCGGCGTCCCAGTGCAGCGGCCCCTGGCTCGACAGCATGCGGGCCAGGTCGCCGAACATGCCGAACCCGTCGAAGGGGTTGGACGGGCCGAGTGGACCGGTTGCGCTCACGATCGCATGGTAGGCAGGTGAACGTGAAGATCCACCCGCGCCCGGCCCACGCCGCAACGACGGTCGAGTCGGTGCCGGCCGAGACGACGGTGGATCCACACGGCCGCCCGTCTGTGGACGCGTCGCGGACGGGGGTGATGGTGCTGGTCACCGGGGCCGCCGGGGGCGTCGGCAAGCGGGTCGTCGAACGGATACTCGCCGATCCCGCTGTCTGCGGCATCGTCGCCCTCGACGTCTCACCGGCGCCGCCCGGTACCAACTGGCCGTCGAGCGTCCGGTTCCTTCAGCAGAGCGTGGCGAGCGCGGAGATCGAGGAGCTGCTCGTGGGTGTCGACGTGATCGTGCACCTCGCCTTCGCCACGGACACGGAGCGCCGCGACCGGGCGAGCGCCAAGACGAACGTGGCCGGAACCCGTCGCCTGCTGGCTGCCGCGACGTCGGCCGGGGTCGCCCACGTCGTGCTGATGTCGTCGGCCATCGTGTACGGGGCCTGGCCGAACAACCCTTTGCCGCTCACCGAGAACGCGGCGATCCGTCCGAACCCCGACTTCGCCTACGCGCTGCAGCAGGCGCAGCGCGAGCAGCTGGCGGTCGACTGGGGCACGGCGGTGCCGGGGCGGACCGTGGCCGTGCTGCGCCCGTGCCTCGGCCTCGGTTCCGATCGCTCACCGTGGCTCGCCCGTTCGCTCGCCGCCGCCGCGGGCGCCCGGCTCGCGGAGGACGATCCGCCTCAGCAGTACCTGCACCTCGACGATCTCGCGGCGGCGGTCGACCTCGCCCGACGGGAGGGCCTGGACGGTACCTACAACGTTGCGCCCGACGGCTGGATCCCCGGTGAGACGGTTCGCGCTCTGGCGATCGCCAGGCCCCGGCTGCGGCTGCCGGGCCGGGTGGCGCACTTCGTCGCGGGCGCTCGATGGCGGTTCCAGCGGGGTCCGATCCCGCCGGGCATGTTGCCGTACACGACGTGTCCCTGGGTCGTGTCGAACGACCGCATGCGTGCGGTCGGCTGGCGCCCGACGCACACCAACGAGCAGGCGTACGTCAACGGCACCGAGGCGAAGTGGTGGACGTTGCTCACCCCAAGCCGCAAGCAGGAGCTCGCCCTCGGAGCCGCGGGGTCCGTGATGCTGGCCGTCGGCGGCACGATCGCCGTGGTCGTGCGACGGGCGTTGCGGCGCCGCTGACCGTCAGGTGCCGGCGCCGGGGTGGTGCGCGAGCACCGCCGACAGCTCGATCGGCGTGCCGTCACGGAGCACGTCGATCGTCGCCGTCTCGCCGATCTGGTGGCGGCGTACCGCGAGCACGAGCGACCACATCGACCGCACGGCCCGACCGTCGACGGCGACGATCAGGTCGCCGGAACGCACGCCGGCAGTCGCCGCCGGGCTGCCGTCGACCACGTCGTGCACGCGCACGGCGCGACGCGACTCCGGCGCGACAATCGTGGAGGTGGTCGTCGCGGTCGGTGTCGTCGAGCTGACGGTCGGTGTCGTCGAGCTGACGGCCGGAAGGCCGGCGGATGGCTTGCCCGTCGCCGTGGTCGCCGCCGTCGCGGTGGCGGGTGCCGGCGTCGGGGTCGGTGGGGTCGGGGTCAGCTTGCCTGGGGCCGGTGGGCTGCTCGGGGTGAGCGTGACGGAGGGCAGCGTCGTGCGCGCGAGCGCCGTCGACGCCGGGGCCGTGGTGGAGGCGACCGGGCCGGAGGTCTCGGTCGTGGCGCTGGCCGGAGCCGACGTCGCGCCGGCGGAGACCGGGACGGTGACGCTCGATGGCGCGGTGCTCGTCACCAACCCGATCGTGGCGACGGTCGCCGTGACGGTGGTCGTCGGGTCCGCCGCCGCCGGGCCGACAGCGGCACCAGTGAGCACCGCATCCGAGCAACGAACGCCGAGCCAGGTGCCTGGCTCGGCACTCGTCGCGGTCAACGCGCCCCGGGTCTTCAAGCGGACAAGTCCACTGTCGGCGTCGACGCCGTCGACCATGACCGAGACCGCGGAGCCGTCGGGCATCACCGCTTCGAGCCGGGCGGCGTCGGTCACGTCGGCGGGCTCGGCGAGCAGCGTGGTGTCGTCGACGACGACGGCGATGAGCGTGCCGCCAAC
>JAYUAM010000712.1:0-8108 GCA_043741295.1 Acidimicrobiia bacterium | reverse complement strand
CCTCGACGTAGCTCTGTGCCGACCACTTCACGACCACGAGCGCCAGCTCGTTCATGTCGGTGCGCAGGTGGGCGGTGACGTCGAACTCGGCGGCGAGGCGGCTATCGGTGCTCATGCCGACGGGTCGTCCGTTGACCCACACGTAGAGCACGGTCTCCGCGCTTCCGACGTGCAGCACGGTGTGCCGATCGCGCCACGCCGCGGGCACGCGGAACCGCGTGCGGTACACGCCCGTGGGGTTCGCATCCGGCACCGAAGGCGGCAGCCCGGCGAACGGCATCTGCACGTTGGTGTAGTGCGGGTGGTCGAAGCTGTGTGTCTCACCGGCAGCGGGCGTCGGCTGCAGCGTCCAGTGGCCGGGGACGTCGATCGTGCGCCACGCCGTGACGTCGGTGCCGGCGGCGACATGCGCGTCGGTCACGTGCTCGGGGCGGTCGAGGCCGACGAACCGCCAGCGCCCGTCGAGCGCGCGGAACCACGGGGAGTCGGCACGCGCCGCGCTCGCGCCCCGGGCGCCAGCGGCGTCCGGGTGGGCGACGAGCGCGCTGCGCGCCGGCAGCCGGTGGAGGGCGATCGATTCCGGGCGCGTCCAGCTGCGCGGTCCGAACGCGTCGATCGGCGAGCTGGCCGATGCCGCGGCGAGCGGAGGCACGCCAGGATCGGGGAGGGAGGCGGGGCTCATGCGCCGCGACGGCGAGAGGGCGCCCGGTCGGGCAGGGCGGCGATGACCATGGTGCGCACGGTACCGCTCAGGATGTCGCGCGCTTCGGCCGCCAGGTTGGCGTCGGACACGATCGTGTCGGCTTCGCTCAGCGGCGCGATCGTGCTCAGCCCGCGAAGTCCCCACTTCGTGTGATCGGCGAGCACCACGAGACGTTCGGCCGATGCGATGAAGGCCCGGTTCGTCTCCGCCTCGGAGATGTTGGGCGTCGAGAAGCCGGCGCGATCCGTCATGCCGTGCACGCCCATGAACACGAGGTCGACGTGCAGCGAGCGCAACGCGCTGACCGCCACGGGACCGACGAGCGCGTCGGACGGCGTGCGCACGCCACCGGTGAGCACGACGGTGAGATCGGGTCGGCGGGCCTGGTGCAGCACGTCGCCAACGCGCACCGAGTTGGTGACCACGGTGAGGTCGGCGATGTCCACGATGAGGCGGGCGAACTCCCACGTGGTGGTGCCGGCGGTGATGCCGATGGCCGTGCCCGGTTGCACGAGAGCGGCGGCCGCCTCAGCGATCGCCTGCTTCTCGCTCTGCTGGCGGTGCGACTTCGCTTCGAACCCCGGCTCGTCGGTGCTGTGCGGGTTGCGCGTGGTCGCGCCGCCGTGGACCTTCTCGACGAGGCCGCCGCCAGTGAGCACATCGAGGTCGCGACGGATCGTCATGTCCGACACGGAAAACATCGTCGTGAGCTCACTCACGCGCACGGCGCCGCGCCGCTGCACCTCATCGAGGATCAGCGATTGCCGCCGGCGGGCGAGCACCCGGTCGGACGGCGACCCGAAGGCCGGGTCGGGTGTGGCGGAGGTCACCGCGCCAGGCTGCCCGAGCGCTCCGGAGAAGTCAACACAATCGAACACGGTCGACCGCCCTTCGGTGTCTTGTCAGGCGTGTCGCAGGCGCCGGAGAACACGAAAGCCCAGATGGGGACGCAAAACTGTGCCCGATGACACGAGGCGTGGAAATGTGGAGTACTGTGCGGTTGTGCGCTGTTCGCACTGAGAGCGCCTTTGTGGCAACACACTCCAAGGGGGAGAGCAATGTCTGATCACGCCCGTCGTTCACCCAGTCCGACGCAGTTCGGGTTCCCGGCCGTCTCGCGCCGCCAGCTCCTGCTCGGCGCCAGCGCGGCTTCGGTCCTGGCCGCCTGCGGCTCCAGCGCCAAGAGCGGAAGCGGGGCATCGACCAGCGCCGCCGCCAAGGCGGCATCCAGCGCTGCTGCGCCGGCGACGACCGCTGCCGCGGCCTCGTCGTCCAGCGCCGCCGCCACGACCGCTGCGGCTGCTGCCGCTGCCGGCTCCGTCACGTTCGGCTCGAACTACTCCGACGACAAGCCCAAGGCCGCCATCCAGGCGATGATGGACGGGTTCAAGGGTGCGAAGGTCTCCATCAACACGGTCGACCACAACAAGTACCAGGAGAACATCACCACCTACCTGCAGCAGCCCGACGACGTCGTCAGCTGGTTCGCCGGCTACCGCATGCGGTTCTTCGCCGCCAAGGGTCTGGTCGGCGACGTGTCCGACGTGTGGTCGAAGCTCGACGGCTTCTCCGACGCCTTCAAGACGGCGTCCACCGGTGACGACGGCAAGCAGTACTTCGTGCCGCTGTACTACTACCCCTGGGCGATCCACTACCGCAAGAGCCTCTTCACCGAGAAGGGTTACAAGGTCCCCACCACGTGGGCCGACTTCATGGCCCTCGCCGACAAGATGAAGACCGACGGCATCACCCCGCTCGTGGCCGCCAACGACGGCAAGTGGCCGCAGATGGGCATGTTCGACCAGCTGAACATGCGCACCAACGGCTACAAGTTCCACGTCGACCTCATGGCCGGCAAGGAGAAGTGGACCGACGACCGCGTCATGAACGTCTTCAAGACGTGGGAGAAGCTCATCCCGCTGCAGCAGACGGGCGCCAACGGTCGTACGTGGCAACAGGGAGCCGACGCCCTCGGCAAGAAGGAGACCGGCATGTACCTGCTCGGCACCTTCGTGACGTCGAACTTCGACCCGAAGAAGGACCCGGCGGCGCAGGCGATCATCGACGACATCGACTTCTTCAACTTCCCCGAGATCGACGCCAAGATCGGCGCCGACGCGGTCGAGGCGCCCATCGACGGCTTCATGATGGCAGCCAAGCCGAAGAACGCCGCCGCGGCAAAGGCCCTGCTCGCGTACATCGGCACGGCTGCCGCCGAGCAGGCCTACCTGAAGGTCGACCCGTCGAGCGTGGCCGCCAACGGCAAGGCCGACACCGGCGGCTACACGGTGCTGCAGAAGAAGTCGGCCGACTTCGTCGGCAAGGCGAAGTCGATCGCCCAGTTCATGGATCGTGACACGAACCCCGAGTTCGCGTCGAACGTCATGGGCCCGGCCATCGCCAGCTTCCTCGACAACCCGTCCACGATCGGCGACACGCTGAAGTCGGTCGAGGAGAAGAAGGGCGCAATCTTCACCAGCTGAGCTGGTACCGCCATCCGAACGTCGAACCTCGTCACCTGAGAAAGAGGTACCTCTGATGGCAACCAACGCTGCGGCGGCGCCCCCCCGGGGGCGCCGCCGCCGCAACGGCCGGATGTCTCGCAGCGACCGCACGGTCCTGTGGGTGATGGCGGGCATCCCCACGGCCCTCCACATCATCTTCGTCTGGGTCCCGGCGCTCGCCACCGTGGTCCTGTCGTTCACGAAGTGGAACGGCCTGTCGAAGATCAGCAAGATCAAGTTCGTCGGCTTCAAGAACTACTGGCAGATCTTCCACATCTTCGACGACAAGCTGTTCCCGGCGTTGTTCAACAACGTCGTGCTGCTCGTGTTCCTGTTCCTCGGGCCCACGGTGCTCGGCATCCTGCTCGCCTACCTGCTCGACAAGAACATCCGCGGTACGGCGATCTACCAGAGCATCTACTACTTCCCGGTGGTGCTCTCGCTCGCCGTCGTCGGCATCATCTGGAAGAGCGTCATCTACTCGCCGAGCCAGGGCTTGGTGAACACCGTGCTCGGTCGCACCGCCGAGCGCAACCAGATCGACTGGATCGGCGACGCCCACAAGATCTTCTCGACCCCGTTCCCGGGGCACAACATCCATCATCTCGGGCTCTCGAAGAACTTCGCAGTGATCCTCATCGCCATCGCCTGGCGCCACGCCGGCTACATCATGGTGCTCTACCTCGCCGGCCTGAAGAGCGTCGACCCGGCGTTGCGCGAGGCGGCAGCCATCGACGGGGCGAACGAATGGCAGGCGTTCCGCAAGGTCGTGTTTCCGGCAATGAAGCCGATCAACATCATCGTCGTGGTCATCACGATCATCGAGGCGCTGCGCACGTTCGACATCGTCGCCGCGCTCAACAGTCCGAACGGCATGGAGCTCCTCTCGCTGCTCGTCACCCAGAACCTCGTCGGTGAGGGCGGCGGCAACGTCGGCCGCGGATCCGCCTACGGCGTGGTCCTGCTCCTCCTGTGCATCGGGTTCATCATCTGGTACGTGATCAACACCTTCAGAGAGGATCAGCGCGCGTGAGCACCACCACCGTCACTCCCGTGCCGCCCCGCAAGCGCCCGCCCTTGAAGGCGCCTCGGGTGGCGCTGCACACGTTCCTCATCGCCACCGCGCTCGTGTGGCTCGCACCGATCCTGGGCGCGGCCTACGCGTCGCTCCGGCCGTATGGCGAGACGTCGCGCCGGGGGTTCTTCAGCTTCCCGCACACGCTGAACTTCGACAACTACCGCCACGCCTTCACCCAGGGCGAGATGGCCCGGCACTACTGGGTCACGTTCCTCATCGTCGTGCCGTCGCTGATCCTCACGCTGCTGCTCGCCAGCTTCGTGGCGTTCGTGGTCAGCCGGTACTCGTTCCGGTTCAACCTCCCGTTGCTCGTGCTGTTCACCGCCGGCAACCTGCTGCCGCAGCAGGTCATCATCCTGCCGCTGTTCCAGATGTACCGGCGCATCCCGCTGCCGGCGTTCCTCTCGCCGCAATCGTCGAATCTCGTCAACAGCCTGGTCGGCGTGATCCTCATCCACGTCGCCTTCCAGACCGGCTTCTGCACGTTCGTGCTCTCGAACTACATGAAGACGATCCCGAAGGAGATCAGCGAGGCGGCTCGCGTCGACGGTGCCGGCGTCGCCACCCAGTTCTTCCGGGTGATCCTGCCCCTGTGTCGGCCGGCGCTCGCGGCGTTGGGGACGCTCGAGTTCACCTGGATCTACAACGACTTCTTCTGGGCCGTCGTCCTGGTGAGCAAGGGGAACCTGCGGCCGATCACCACCTCGATCGCCAACCTCACCGGTCAGTTCTTCTCCGACTCGAACCTGGTGTCGGCCGGCTCGATCCTGATTGCGCTGCCGACGCTCGTGGTGTACCTCATCCTCCAGAAGCAGTTCATCAGCGGTCTCACCCTCGGCGCCAACAAGGGCTGACGCCCGTCGGCCAGCACCGTCGTCCAGTACCGCCGGCCGACGCCGTCGACTAGACCGGGGCTATGGCTCTCCCGGTGCCGCCCCCCGTCTCACCGATGCTCGCCAAGCCGGCGGGCACACTGCCCGAGGGCGACGGCTGGCTCTACGAACCGAAGTGGGACGGCTTCCGGTGCATCGTGTTCCGAGACGGCGACTCGGTGGAGCTCGGGAGTCGCAACGAGCGACCCTTCACGCGCTACTTCCCCGAGCTCGTCGCCCCGCTGCTCGCCCAGCTCCCGGATCGGTGTGTCGTCGACGGCGAGCTCGCCGTGCCGGCGCCGAACGGGACCGGGCTCGACTTCGACGCGCTGCAGCAGCGCATCCACCCCGCCGCCTCGCGCGTGAACCGGCTGGCCGGCGAGACACCGGCGGTGTTCGTCGCCTTCGATCTCCTGGCCCTGGGTGACCGCTCGCTGATGGACACGCCGCTCGCCGAACGCCGGGCGCTGCTCGACGAATCGTTGGCCGGCGCGCACGATCCGCTCTACGTGTGTCCCTCGACCACCGATCGCGCCGTCGCCGCCGACTGGTTCACGCGCTTCGAAGGCGCCGGGCTCGATGGCATCGTCGCCAAGCCGCTGGCCGGTCACTACACGCCCGGCGAACGCAGCCTGGTCAAGGTGAAGCACGAGCGCACGGCCGACTGCGTGGTGGCCGGCTACCGCGTGCACAAGGACGGCAACGGCATCGGCTCGTTCCTGCTCGGTCTGTACCGCGGCCACGGTGACGAGCGCCGCCTCCATCACGTCGGGGTGGCGACCGGGTTCACGGCCAAGGCGCGCGCCGCGCTGCTCGCCGAGGTGCAACCGCTCACGGTCGGCGCCGAGGTCGACCACCCGTGGCGCGACTGGCTCGATGCTGTCGCCCACGCCGACACGCGCATGCCCGGCGGGTTCAGCCGGTGGAACGTGAAGAAGGACCTCTCGTGGACCCCGGTGCGCGCCGATCGGGTGTGCGAGGTGTCGTTCAGCCAGTTGCAGGGCAACCGCTTCCGCCACTCGTCGCACTTCCTGCGCTGGCGTCCCGACCGCAGTCCGGATAGTTGCACCTACGACCAACTCGAGGTCGCCACGCCGCTCGACTTCGCCCACCTGTTCGCATGACGATCGGCGAGATCCGCGTGCACGAGGCCGAAGCGTCACCGACCGATCCGAACCTGGCGACCGATCCGGCTCTGTGGCCGGCGCACCGGCAGGCGGCGGCCGTCCATTCACGTGAGCTGTCGAGCCGCGAGCTGCTCGACGCCATGGTGGCGCGCATCGAACGGTTGAACCCGACGTACAACGCGGTGGTGACGCTCGACGTCGAGCGCGGCCGGCGCCTGGCGGCGGCGGCCGACGAGACGATCGCCCACGGCTACGACCACGGCCCGCTTCACGGGCTGCCGATCACGGTGAAGGACGCCCTCGACGTCGCCGGCATGCGGTCCACTGGCGGCGCCGCACACTTCGCCGATCGGGTGCCCGATGCCGACGCCCTCGCCGTCGCCAACCTCGTCGCCGCCGGCGCGTTCTGCTTCGGCAAGACGAACGTGCCCGAGTGGTCGGGCGACATCCAGACCTACAACGACCTGTTCGGCACGACGAACAACCCGTGGGACCCCGCACGTACGCCCGGAGGTTCGTCGGGAGGCGCCGCCACCGCCGTGGCCCTCGGCATGACGGCCTTCGAGATCGGCACCGACATCGGCGGCTCGGTGCGCATCCCGGCCGCCTACACGGGCATGGCCGGCCACAAGCCGAGCTACGGCCTGGTGCCCACGGGCGGCTACTTCGACGGACCCGACGGCGGGCTTACCGAACCCGACGTGAACGTGCACGGCCCGATCGCCCGCAGCGTCGACGACCTCGACCTGCTCCTCGGCGTGCTCGCCACGCCGTCGCCCGATCGCGCCGTGGCCTGGCGCGTGGAGCTGCCGCCGCCACGGCACGCATGCCTCGGGGGCTACCGAGTCGCCGTGTGGCCGGATGATCCGGCGTGCCCGGTGTCGCCCGACACGGCGGCGGCGATCGTGCACGTCGGTGAGGTGCTCGCTGCCGCTGGCTGCGCCGTGGACACCAAGGCCGTCCCGGCCATCGACCCGGCCGCAGCCAGCACCCTCGGCAGCAAGCTGGTGGGCGCCGCCGTGAGTCCGTCGTTCACGCCGCAGGAGTACGCCGCGCTGCAGGAGCGAGCGGTCGCGCGCCGCAGCGACGAACCAGAGGCCCGGTTCCTCGATGGCTACGTCGGCAGTCACCTCGACTGGCTGGCGATGGACCGTGAGCGGGCCCGGATCCGGCGGGCGTGGGCGGCCTTCTTCGAGGATCACGACGTGCTGCTGTGCCCGGTCGTCGCCCGTCCCCCGTTCCCGCACCACCAGGCGGGCTCGTTCGGCACGCGAACCATCGAGATCGCCGGCGTCGAACGCCCGTACCGTGACCTCACCTGGTGGGCGGTGCTGGTCGGCATGGCCTATCTGCCGGCCACGGTCGTACCGGTCGGGCGCACCGCAGACGGACTGCCGATCGCCGTGCAGATCGTGGGTCCCTATCTCGAGGACCGCACGACGATCGACGTCGCCCGGCACGTCGTCGAGCGCATCGGGCCGATTCTGCTGCCGCCGTCGGGGGCATAGGCGACCGAGCGATCGGGTTCTCGGGACGGATAGCTGCGCTTTCCGCAACGATCCGTGCCGAGAACGATCGACGCCCGCCGACCTGCCGAGTACCGGTCGGGATCGGCATGTACGATTCCCCGCCGTGCGGGCGGGCGCCGGGCGGCGGGATCAACCTCTGATGATCGGCGCGCTGGTCGCCGTGCTGCTTGTGTTGTCGGCCTGCACCCACGCGGCGGCCGGCCCCGCGTCGGCCGCTGCCACCGCGTCGACGATCGAGCCGACCTCGACGGTCGCGATCACGGTGGCACCGGCAACGACGTTCGCGCCGACCACG
>JAYUAM010000711.1:0-8110 GCA_043741295.1 Acidimicrobiia bacterium | reverse complement strand
TCGGCAGGTCGCGCCACGCCGTGGCGCCGACGGCGAGCACGATGGCGTCGTGGCTGGCGAGGAGCACGTCGATGTCGACGTTGCGGCCCACCGCCGCGCTGGTGCGGAACTCGGTGCCCTCGGCGCGCATCTGGTCGAGCCGCCGGTCGATGTGGCGCTTCTCCATCTTGAACTCGGGGATGCCGTAGCGCAGCAGGCCACCGATGCGGTCGGCCCGCTCGAGTACGAGCACGTCGTGGCCGGCGCGCGTCAGCTGCTGGGCGGCGGCGAGCCCGGCCGGGCCTGACCCGATCACCGCGACGCGTTTGCCGGTGTTGCGCGTCGGCACGTGGGGCGTGATCCAGCCCTCGGCGAAGGCGCGGTCCACGATTTCGACCTCGACCTGCTTGATCGTGACCGGGTCGGCGTTGATGCCGAGCACGCACGCGGCCTCGCAAGGCGCCGGACACAGGCGCCCGGTGAACTCGGGGAAGTTGTTCGTGGCGTGCAACCGCTCGATGGCGTCGTGCCAGTGGTCGCGGTAGACGAGGTCGTTCCAGTCGGGGATGAGGTTGCCGAGCGGGCAGCCGTTGTTGCAGAACGGGATGCCACAGTCCATGCAGCGTCCCGCCTGCGTCGTGACCTTCTCCCGGCCGAACGGTTCGTAGACCTCGTGCCAGTCGAGGATGCGCACCGGCACGGGACGACGCGTCGGCATCTCGCGCTGCCACTTCAGAAAGCCGGTCGTGTCACCCATGATCGGTCGCCTCCGCTGTACTCGTCCGCCCGGTCATCCCCACGCCACCCGTTCGCGTTCCGCTCATCCCCGGGCCGCTTCCATCACGCGGTTGAGCGTGGCCGCCTCGTCCAGGCCCTCACGCTCGGAGGCCTTCATCACTTCGAGCACCCGGCGGTAGTCGGTGGGCATCACCTTGC
Source organism: Acidimicrobiia bacterium (assembly GCA_043741295.1). GTDB lineage: Bacteria > Actinomycetota > Acidimicrobiia > Acidimicrobiales > Ilumatobacteraceae > JAYUAM01. The sequence continues at coordinate 7,195 of JAYUAM010000711.1, read as the reverse complement.
GGAAGCTTGCGAGCGACGGGTCCCAGTCGGCGAGCAACCCTTCGGCCACCGTCGATCCGGTGAGCAGCTGGTGGCGCAGCACGGTGTCGCGCAGGAAAGCGCGGTCGTCGTCGTCGAGCTGTTCGACGGCCACCATGTCGGGGTTCAGGCGATCGGGGAACGTGCCGTCGATGTCGAGCACGTAGGCGATGCCACCGGACATGCCGGCACCGAAGTTGCGACCCGTCCGCCCGAGCACCACGACGCGCCCACCGGTCATGTACTCGCACCCGTGGTCGCCCACACCCTCCACGACGGCGAGCGCGCCGGAGTTGCGCACACAGAACCGCTCCCCCACGACGCCCCGCAGGAACACCTCACCGCCGGTGGCACCGTAGGCGATGACGTTGCCGGCGATGACGTTCTCCTCGGCCTTGAACGTCGCGCTGCGGTCCGGGTGCACGATGACGCGCCCTCCGGAGAGGCCCTTGGCGACGTAGTCGTTGGCGTCGCCCTCCAGCCGCAGCGTGATGCCCCTCGGCACGAACGCCCCGAAGCTCTGGCCGGCCGAGCCGGTGAAGTTGATCTCGATCGTGCCGTCGGGCAGGCCGTCGCCGCCGTAGCGCTTCGTGACCTCGTGGCCGAGCATCGTGCCGACGGTGCGGTTCACGTTCCCGATCCTCTTGACGAGTTGCACGCGCTCGCCCGACTCGAGTGCGGCCGCGCACTGCTCGATGAGGCGACGGTCGAGCGCGGCCTCGAGCCCGTGGTCCTGCCGGCGAGAGTTGAGCATCGTCTGGCCGTACGGGTTCTCGGGCACGGCCAGGATCGGCGAGAGATCGAGGCCCTTCGCCTTCCAGTGGGTAACGGCCGCACGGGTGTCGATGAGCTCGACGTGGCCGATCAGCTCGGCCATCGTGCGATACCCGAGCCGGGCCATCAGCTCACGTACCTCTTCGGCGATGAACTCGAAGAAGTTCACGACGAACTCCGGCTTGCCGGTGAAGCGCTTGCGCAGCTCGGGGTTCTGGGTGGCGACGCCGACCGGGCACGTGTCGAGGTGGCAGACGCGCATCATCACGCAGCCCGACACCACGAGCGGCGCGGTGGCGAAGCCGAACTCCTCAGCCCCGAGGAGGGCGGCGATGATCACGTCACGCCCCGTCTTCAGCTGGCCGTCGGCCTGCACGACGATGCGGTCACGCAATCCGTTGAGCAGCAGCGTCTGCTGCGTCTCGGCGAGGCCGAGCTCCCACGGCGCACCGGCGTGCTTGAGCGACGTGAGCGGGCTGGCGCCGGTGCCGCCGTCGTGGCCGGAGATGAGCACGACATCGGCCTTCGCCTTGCTCACGCCGGCGGCCACCGTGCCGACGCCCACCTCGGCGACGAGCTTCACGTGCACGCGGGCCGACGGGTTGGCGTTCTTCAGGTCGTGGATCAGCTGCTTGAGATCCTCGATCGAGTAGATGTCGTGGTGCGGCGGCGGGCTGATGAGCCCGACGCCCGGCGTGGAGTGCCGCGTGCTGGCGATCCACGGGTACACCTTGTGGCCGGGCAGCTGGCCGCCCTCACCCGGCTTGGCGCCCTGGGCCATCTTGATCTGGATGTCGTCGGCGTTCGTGAGGTAGTCGCTCGTGACGCCGAAGCGGCCGGACGCCACCTGCTTGATCGCCGAGCGCCGCACGGGGTCGTGCAGGCGGTCGGTGTCCTCGCCGCCCTCGCCCGTGTTCGACTTCGCCCCGATCGAGTTCATCGCCACGGCGAGCGTCTCGTGGGCCTCGGCCGAGATCGAGCCATAGCTCATCGCCCCGGTGGAGAAGCGCTTCACGATGTCGGCGACCGACTCGACCTCGTCGATCGGCACGGCCGGCCGGGCGTCGGTGCGCAGCGTGAACAGCCCGCGTAGCGTGGCGAGGCGCTTCGACTGGTCGTCGACGAGCTGCGTGTACTGCTTGAAGATGTCATAGCGCTTGGCCCGCGTGGCGTGCTGCAGCTTGAACACGGTGTCGGGGTTGAAGAGGTGGTGCTCGCCTTCGCGCCGCCACTGGTACTCGCCCCCCAGTTCGAGGCGGCGGTGGCTGCGCTCCTCAGGCCGGTCCGGGAAGGCGACGGCATGACGAGCTGCAACCTCGGCGGCGATCTCGTCGAGCCCGATGCCACCGAGTCGACTGACCGTGCCGGTGAAGTACTCGTCGACCAGCTCCTGGCCGAGCCCGATCGCCTCGAAGATCTGGGCACCGGTGTAGCTCGCCACGGTCGAAACGCCCATCTTCGACATCACCTTGAGCACGCCCTTGCCGGCGGCCTTGATGTAGTTCTTCACCGCCTTGTGCGGGTCCATGCCCCCGAGCCCGTGCAGCCCGCGGGCCTCGTTGTCGGGACCGGTCGTGTCGGCGATCATGTCCTCGATCGACTCGAACGCCAGGTACGGGTTCACCGCGCCAGCTCCGAACCCGATGAGCAGCGCCATGTGGTGCACCTCGCGGGCATCGCCGCACTCGACGATGAGGCCGACCTTCGTGCGCGTCTTTTCGCGGATGAGGTGGTGGTGTACGGCCGAGGTGAGCAGCAACGACGGGATCGGCGCGAGCGCCTCGTCGGAGTTGCGGTCGGACAGCACGATCACGCGGTGGCCGTCGGCGATGGCCTGGCTCACCTGGCTGCGGATCGAGTCGAGCGCCCGCCGCAGGGCCAGCCCGCCGCCGCTCACGCGGTAGAGCCCCGACACGGTCCTGGCCTTCAGGCCGATCATGTCGCCGTCGGCATTCACGCCGACGATCTTGGCGAGCTCGTCGTTGTCGATCACCGGGAACGGGAGCACGATCTGCCGGCAGCTCGCCGGTGTCGGCTCGAGCAGGTTGCCCTCGGGCCCGACCGTGCCGCCGAGCGCGGTGACGAGCTCTTCACGGATGGCGTCGAGCGGCGGGTTCGTCACCTGGGCGAACAACTGCTGGAAGTAGTCGAACAGCATGCGCGGCCGCTCGGACAAGACGGCGATCGGTGTGTCGGTGCCCATCGATCCGATCGCCTCGGTGCCGGATCGCGCCATCGGCGCCACGAGGATCTTGAGGTCCTCGTGGGTGTAGCCGAACACCTGCTGCCGCTTGAGCACCGAGTCGTGGCTGTAGACGACGTGCTCGCGCGCCGGCAGGTCGTCGAGGTGCACGAGGCCGGCGTGGAGCCACTCCGCGTACGGGCGCTCGTCGGCGAGGGCATCCTTGATCTCGTCGTCGCCGACGATGCGGCCCTGCGCGGTGTCGACGAGGAACATCTTGCCGGGCTGGAGCCGGCCCTTGGCCACGACCCGCGCCGGGTCGACGTCGACGACGCCGGCCTCAGACGCCATCACAACGAGATCGTCGTCGGTGATCCAGTAGCGGCTCGGGCGCAGGCCGTTGCGGTCGAGCACCGCGCCGATGACCGTGCCGTCGCTGAACGCCACGGACGCCGGCCCGTCCCATGGCTCCATCATCGCCGAGTGGAAGCGGTAGAAGGCGCGGCGCTTGGCCGACAGCGCGGCGTTGTTCTCCCACGCTTCGGGGATCATCATCAGCACGGCGTGCGGCAGCGAGCGACCGCCGAGGTGGAGGAGCTCGAGCGCCTCGTCGAAGCTCGCCGTGTCCGACGCGTCGGGCGTGCAGATCGGGAACGCGCGCTCCAGTTCGCCGCTCGATCCGGGGCGGCCGAAGAGGTCGCTCGCCAGCAGGGCCTCGCGGGCCCGCATCCAGTTGCGGTTCCCCTGCACCGTGTTGATCTCGCCGTTGTGGGCGAGGTAGCGGTACGGGTGGGCGAGCGGCCAGCTCGGGAACGTGTTCGTCGAGAAGCGGCTGTGCACGAGGGCGAGCGCGGACTCGACGCGCTCGTCGCGCAGGTCGAGGTAGAAGCTCGCCAGCTGCGGCGTGGTGAGCATGCCCTTGTACACGATCGTGCGCGCCGAGAGCGACGCGAAGTAGGTCAGCGGGCGACCATCGCCATCGAGCACCTCGTGCTCGATGCGCTTGCGCGCGATGTAGACGCGCCGGTCGAGGGCGAGGCCGGCCGCACCCGACGCATCGCTGACGAAGACCTGGCGGAACGCCGGCATCGCCCGCTGCGCCGTGGCCCCGAGCGACGCCGGCTCGACCGGGACCTCACGCCAGCCGAGCACGGTGAGGCCCTCGGACGCGGCGATCGTTTCGATGGCGCCGACGGCCTTCTCTCGGTCGTTGTCGTCAACCGGCAGGAAGGCGATGCCCACGGCGTACGCGCCGGCCGGCGGCAGGTCGAACCCGACGCTCGCCCGCAGAAACCGATCGGGCACCTGGAGCAGGATGCCGGCGCCGTCACCGGTCTCGGCCTCGGCCCCGGTAGCACCTCGATGCTCCAGGTTGCACAGGGCTCCGATCCCGAGGTCCACGATGCGCCGCGAAGCGCGGCCCTTGACGTCGACGACGAACGAGACGCCGCAGGCGTCGTGCTCGAACCGTGGGTCGTAGAGCCCGTGGGGCGCGGGATAACCGTCGTGCATCGTCCTCATCCACTGATCGCTCGAAGTGTGGCTGCAGGGGACGACACTGGCCGCTGCGTTGGGGTTCTATCGTAGCTGGCTCGGGGCAGGCCGACCAGCGCCATTCCTGGCGCCGCTACGCCGTGTTCCGACCTCCGGCGCCGCCTGGCCAGCCGGCCGTCAGGCCGGATCCACGAACGTCGGGACGCGCTTGGCGAAGTAGGCGCCGACCGCCTCGACCTGGTTGGGGCTGCCGATCAGGGCCCGGATCTCGCGCTGCTCGGCGGCGAACCCCTCGGCCAGGGGCACCTTGCCGGCCACCGCGAACAAGCGCTTCGCCGCACGGATGGCGTGCGGGCTGCGCCCGGCGATCTCGTGGGCGAGGGCGAGAGCGTCGTCGTAGGGTTGTTCGCTCACGCGCGTGGCGAGACCGAGCCGCACGGCCTCCTCGCCGCTCACGATCCGGCCGGTGAACGTCAGCTCCTTGGCGACGTCGAGCCCGACGAGCTCGGGGAGCAACTGGGTCCCGCACATGTCGAGCACGAGCCCCCAACGAATCTCGAGCACGCTGAGCTGCGCCGCCGGGTGGACGAGGCGCAGGTCGGCCCCGAGCGCCAGCTGGCAACCCCCGCCCAGGGCGTGGCCGTGCACGGCAGCGATCACCGGAACCGGGATCGCCCGCCACACGTAGACCGCGTACTGGGCCGGCGCCGCCACCGGCGAGTCGACCGGAACCGTGAGCTTCGGGACTGCGGCCGCGGCCGCACCCGGGTCGGCCGGGTCGGTCATCGCCGTGAAGCTCGAGAAGTCGAGCCCGGCACAGAACGAGCGGCCCACGCCCGAGAGCACGACCGCCCGAACCGTCGGATCGACCCGCACCGCCTCGCCGACCTCGACGAGCGCAGCGAACATCGCGGGATCGAGCGCGTTCATCTTGTCTGGGCGGTTCAGGCGCACGTCCGCCACGCCGTCGGTCACCTCGACCGTCACCCGTTGCTCCATCGTTCCGTCTCCCCTCATGACCGCCCGCTCCGCCCAGAGGTGGCGGTGCCCGCTGGACCCTAGCCAGCGCCTATAGCGTGCACAGATGCCCGCAACCACGCGCTCGGCGCAGCGCCGCGTGCTCGAACGGTTGTGGATCCTCGGATCGGTCGCCTACGGCGGCCTGCGCATCTTCATCGCTGACCACACCGTTCGCCGCTACGGCGTGAACATCTTCGCCTTCGCCGTGGTCGAACTGGGCACGTCGTTCGCGTACGGGTTGGCGACGGCCCGCGTGGTCGGCGCGCTCGTCGACCGCCACCGCGACGCGCTGGCGCGCTGGGTACCGATCGCGCTGGCGTCGTTCATCGCGCCCGAGGCGTTCATCGTCGTCACCGGACACCGGATGCCACGCGCCGTGTACCTCGTCGTTGCGACGATCGTCGTCGTGATGGGCAGCGTGGCGACGTGGTCGCTCGTTCGCAAGGTGCGCGACGAACGCCAGCACGTGGAGGAGCCGCACAAGGTGAAGGGCACCCACGTCCGCTGAGCTCGCGCGCCGGGGCGGCGCAGGTGGCAAGCTCGGCGGCATGACCCTCGACCTCACTCCCGACGAGCTGCTCGCCACGACCCGCAGCGTGCGCAAGCGGCTCGACCTCACCCGACCGGTCGAACGCCAGGTCGTCCTCGACTGCCTCGACCTCGCCCTGCAGGCACCGACCGGCTCGAACCGACAGGGCTGGGCGTGGATGTTCGTGGAGGATGCCGACAAGAAGCGGGCGATCGCCGACCTCTACGGCGCCCACTTCGACGAGTACGCGAACGTGCCGACGCCGTGGAAGGAGGGCGACCCGCGCCAGGCCCAGGGGGACCGGGTGCTCGACTCGACCACCTACCTCCGCCAGCACTTTCACGAGGTCCCGATCATGATGATCCCGCTCTTCCGGGGGCGCATCGACGGCCTGCCGGTGCCCTCGGCGGCGGGCGCGTGGGGTTCGATCCTCCCCGCGGTGTGGAGCTTCATGCTCGCCCTGCGTTCGCGCGGGCTCGGGTCGGCCTGGACCACGCTGCACCTCCGCTCCGAGCGCGAGGTCGCCGAGATCTGCGGCATCCCCCACGACGAGTACACGCAGGCCGGCCTCTTCCCGATCGCCTACACCATCGGCACCGACTTCAAGCCCGCGACACGTCTCGACGCCGCGCCCCTCGTGCACTGGAACGAGTGGTGAACGGTCGGCGGTAGGTGGACCGAACGCCCCGCTAGTCGACGAGCCGCAGACCGCTCGGCGCGATCGAGCGGTCGGCCCGGGCGAGGTCGACGACGAACTCGGTGCGGTGCGCCGGGAACACGTGCACGCTCATCAGAACCGCCCGACCGGCGGCGTCCGAGGTGATCCGCTCGCAGCGCAGCACCGGGGAACCGGCGGGGATGCCGAGCACCGCGGCGTCGGACGGCGCCGCCGCCGCGGCACCGATGGTCTGCACCGCGCCCGCCAGCGGCACCGCGAGCAGTTCGTAGAAGGGCGAGCGCTCGACATCGGCCCGGGACACGTGCTGGCCGAGATCGGCGGGACACCACACGGTCACACGGGCGAACGGCTCGCCGTCGGCGAGGTTCACGCGGCGCACCTGCAGCACGGAGCCCACCCCGAGCACCTCGGCCACCCGACCCTCGGCGGGCACGAACGCGAAGTCGAGCACGCGCCGCTCCGGTCGCAGTCCCGACGCCTCCATCTGCTCTTCGATCGT
>JAYUAM010000710.1:0-3476 GCA_043741295.1 Acidimicrobiia bacterium | reverse complement strand
AGAAGCGCCGTAAGCGCATGCGCAAGAAGAAGCACAAGAAGATGCTCAAGCGCACGCGCTTCCAGCGTCGAAACAAGTAGCACGATTGACGGGCCGCTTTCGCTGACCCGACGTCTCCCGACCGCCCGCTACGGGCGGTCGGTGCGCGTCACGACCACGGTCGCTCCGGGCAGGCATGGCCCGAGATCGGGGTGGACCCCCTCGAGGAACCACGTCGACCCGCTGCCGGCGAGGGTCGGCGCCGTGCCCGCCGCCGCCGCGATGCGGTCGCGCCATGTCACGAGGCGGGGGTCCACCATGACGGCGGCGGCTTCGAGGCCGTTGCGTTGGTTGTTGCGTTCGCGGCTGCCTTCGCGGCGAGATGCGTCGAGGTCGTCCCAGGCCCGGTAGACCGCCGCCGTGTCGACGCCGAACGGCAGGAGCACGAGCGTGTAGTCGCGGGGCTCGAACGGGCGCTCGTCGAGCAGCTCGCCTATGCCGCCGACCGCGGCCCGCGCCAGACCTGAGAGGCAGAACGGCACATCGGCGCCGAGCGAGGCGGCCAGCGCGAGATCCGAGCAGCCGGCCCACGCGAGGGCGGCCGCCGCGTCGGCGGACCCGCCACCGAGGCCGCCGCCCGCCGGAATGTTCTTGACGAGATTCACATCGGCTCGCCGGCCCACGCGCTCAAGGGCCCGACGCACGAGGTTGCGGCCGTCCGTCGGCACACCGGGGGCCCACGGCCCCGACACCGACAGCCGGCTCTCGGCTGATCCGTCGATGTCGGTGAACGTCAGCGTGTCGGCGAGGGCGAGGGTGACCATCTCGGCGTCGAGCACGTGGTAGCCGTCGGCCCGGGTGTCGACGATGCGAAGATGCGTCGTGAGCTTGGCGCGTGCCGTGCGCACGGCGACGTCGGCGGGTCCGGTGTCGGCAGTGCCCCTGGCCGCGGTGGTCGCCGCTGGACTGGCGTGCGCCCCACGCTCGCTCACGTCGCCGCCTCGGCTCTGGCGAGGTCGCCCCACTGCACGACCGAGAGCTCCTCGGCCCGCGCTTCGGGCCGGATGCCGGCGGCGGCGAAGACGGCGGGCAGTCGCTCGGGTTCGATCGTGCCGGCCAGCGCCCGCCGCAGCATCTTGCGGCGCTGGGCGAAGCCGGCGCGAACGAGCACGAAGAGGCGCTCGCGGTCGACGTCGGTGACGGCGGGCTCGTCGCGGCGCACGATCGAGACGAGCGCCGATTCCACCTTCGGTCGGGGCAGGAACACGCTGGCCGGCACGCGCCCGGCGAGCCGGGCGTTCGCCCAGTACGCGACCTTCACGCTCACCGCGCCGTAGGCGTCGTCTCCGGCGCCCGCGGCCAACCGCTCGGCGACCTCGCGCTGCACCATGACCAGCATGCTGGCGATCTGCGGGACGTCGTCGAGGAGATCGGCCACGAGCGGTGTGGCCACGTTGTAGGGCAGGTTCGCGACGAGGTGCCAGCGGTGCGAACCGAGCATCGCCGGCCAGTCGAGGGCCCTGGCGTCACCCTCGACGACACGAACGCCCATCGGGGCCAGCTCGTCGCGCAGGACTGCGGCGAGACCCCGGTCGATCTCGACGGCGGTGACCGTGGCCCCGGTCTCGACGAGCGCCCGGGTCAGCGCGCCGAGGCCGGCGCCGATCTCCAGCACCTGGTCGCCGGGCCCGACGCCGGACAGGCGGGCGATGCGACGGACCGTGTTCGGGTCGACGACGAAGTTCTGGCCGAGCGAGCGCTTCGGCGCGAGCCCGCGGGCGGCGAGGCGCTGCGCCGTGTCCGCGGGGGACAGCGTCAAGGGTTCCAGGTGATCTGCACGGGCACGGGCGCCTCGAGCAGGTCGGCGATCTCGGAGAAGACCGCGGTGTCGATAACCAGCGCCATCCCGCCGGCCGGCGTGGCGTTGGACACCACGGTGCAGCTGGTGCTCTTGCCGTTGTCGAGGTTGGTGATCGTCAGCTTCGTCGCTTCGGCCGCCTTCGGGAAGGCGCACGGCCGGGAGAACAACGTCCCGGACCGCCACGTCTGGTAGCCGGCCTTGCCGGTGAGCGAGAGCTGGCCGTCGGGTGGGGACGTGGGCACGGCGATGACGATCGGCGTCGTGTTCACGGTGCCGATGATCGCCGGGTCGAGCGGGGCGCGGTCGGCCGGCACCGGTTCCTCGGTGGTCGACGAGGCGGCAGGGTTGAGCGCGGCGGCGATGTTGTCGCCCCCGGGTGCGACCGCGGCAAGAGAGGACGGGCGACCGTCCTGTGACTTCCGGGTCTCTTTGAAGAGAAGCGGCAGGGCCAGGGCGGTCAGGGCGAATACCCCGGCCAGCCGGACCTTGTCCGCGTGCTCGAACCTCAGCGCTCCACCTTCCCCCGAGGGATTGGGATGCCGCGGACCGCTTCTAGGGCGCGGTGTCCGCCCGCAGCACAGCTCAACCTAGGACCCCTCCAGCTGGAACGCAACCGTGGCATTGGCAAACGAATGATAAGCCACGGCCTCGAGATCGAGGGTCATGACCTCGGCCAGACAGGCCGCCACGAGGGGGACGTACGCCGGCTCGTTCGGCTTGCCGCGGTGGGGGACCGGGGCCAGGTAGGGGGTGTCAGTCTCGATCAGGAAGCGGTCGGTCGGGCAGCGTCTGGCCGATTCCCGCAGGTCAGCGGCAGTCTTGAAGGTGACGATCCCCGAGAACGAGAGGTAGGCGCCGAGCTCGAGGCACACGGCCGCCTCGTCCGGTGCGCCGGTGAAGCAGTGGAAGATCGTGCGGGCGGGCACCCGTTCGGCCCGCAGGATGTCGAACGTGTCGGCCCAGGCTTCGCGGGTGTGGATGACGAGGGGCAGTTTTCGCTCGTGAGCGAGGGCGATCTGGGCGGCGAAGGCGGTGCGCTGGACGTCGCGCGGCGAATGGTCGTAGTGGTAGTCGAGCCCGCACTCGCCGATCGCCACGACCTTCGGCTGGTCGATGAGGTCGACGATCGAGTCGACGCCGGCGCCGGCGTCGTGGGGGTGCAGGCCGACCGTGGCCCACACGTCGTCGTAGCGGGCGGCCACGGCGATCTGGGCCTCGCTGTGGCGACGGTCGGTGCCGACCGACACCATCGCTGCCACGCCCTCGGCGCGCGCCCGCTCGACGAGCCGGTCGACCTTCGTCCAGTCGATCGACCCGTCGAGCGTGTCGCCGTACCCCAGATGACAGTGGCTGTCGAAGAACCGCAGCCGCTGCTCGCCGTCGGCGGCGGCGGTGCCCGCTTCCTCAGGCATCGCCGTCACTTCCGGGGGAAGAGCGGTTCGCCCTTGGTGACGCCCAGCCCCCCGGGGTACCCGCCCCAGGCCGCGGCGGCGGGCAGGCGTTGCCCGTCGACCGGACCGGACAGCCCTATGCGCTCCCACACGAGCTGGGCCGACGCCGGGATCGCCGGGCTGGCGAGCACGGCGACGATGCGCAGCGCCTCCAGGGCGTCGCCCAGCACCGCATCGAGTGCGGG
>JAYUAM010000709.1:0-1326 GCA_043741295.1 Acidimicrobiia bacterium | reverse complement strand
GGGCCGACAGGGCATCGCACTCCTCCTCGTCGAGCAGCTCGGCGATCTCGTCGGGCACGCCGGCGGCGAGGCGCTCGATGCCGGGCATCAGCTCGGTCGGGATCGGTTCACCGGCGAAGTCCCAGATGACCGTGCGCAGCTTGAACGGGGCGGCGAAGCACAGGCCTTGATCGATGGCCCACACGTTCCCGTCGAGACCGAGCAGGCAGTGCCCGCCCTTGCGATCGGTGTTGTTCGCCATCAGGTCGAACGCGCCGATCGCCTTCAAGGCCGGGCGCAGCTCCTCGTGGCCTTCGAGGATCGTGAAGTAGTGCTGCTCGAAGTCCGACGGCACGAACAGCTGCAACGAGCCCGTGCCGTAGGGCGCCTCGTCGCGAACGATCGTGGGAGGCACGCCACCGCCGACCACGTCGGTCCATCCGAACCAGTGCCACAACCGGAAGGCGGCGACCTCACGCCGGTAGAGGCCGGTCGGGAAGTCCCACAACGGCCGCTCGCCGCGCTCGGGTTTGTAGATCGCCTGGGCCACCGTCTTGTCGCCGACGTCGAGATCGACCAGGAACGTGGCGTTCGAGCTCCACGGCATGCGGCCCTGCACCTCGACGTCGGCGTTGGCGAGCAGATCGAGGGCGTCGGTCATCGGGGGGAGCGGAGGACGACGGCGTTGGCGAGCAGATCGAGGGTGTCGGTCATGGGGAGCGGAGGACCGCCGCGTTGGCGAGCAGATCCAGGGTGTCGGTCATCGGCGGGCGGGGCGACGCTCGGGTGAACCGGGTCAGTTCATCCGCGGGCAGGGGTGGCCGTCGGGGTCGAGCGGCAGCCCGCAGTAGCGGCACGGCGGCCGGCCGGCGGACACGATGTCCGAGCCGCGCTGCGCGAACGCCTGCGCCTGCCCGCGCGTGATGCGCAGGTGCATCGAGCTGCGCGCCGCCTCGTCCTCGGCGTCGGGGTTGCCTTCCTCGTCGGTGGCCACGACCTCCTCCAGGGAGAGCACGACGCGGTCGCTGATCTCGTCCCACGCCACGCCGATTCCGCCGAGCACGAACACCGGGTGCACCGGCTCGTCGAGCTCGAGCATCATCGGCAACGGCAGGTCGTCTGGCGCCGGCAGATCGGTGAGGAGCTGGCCGAGGTAGGTGGCGAGCGCGTCGGTCTGCTGCTTCTCGCACTTCACGCTGAACGTCCGGCCGCTCTGGCGGGCCTGCAGGTAGAACACCCGCTCGCCGGGGCGGCCGAGGGCGCCCACCGTGAAGATGTCGACGTCGCCCAGCTCGTGGCGGTCACCCATCACGACGTCCCGATTCACGACGGGGCCAGCTCGGCGAG
>JAYUAM010000708.1:0-1327 GCA_043741295.1 Acidimicrobiia bacterium | reverse complement strand
GGCTGTTCCTTTCGCTGTGTCCGTCGTACCTCGGGCTCACCGGAGGCATCCTCGACACGGTGGCCGCCTACCTGCGCGGTGACCTGCCCGGGCAGAAGCCGGGCGCCCGCCGTGACCATCCGGTGAAGCAGTTCGGATGGGCCGAGATGCAACTTCGCCACGAGCAGTCGCGTGCATTGCTGTACCGGGCGGTGGACGACGCGACGATCGACCCCACCGAGGCGCAGCTCGTCACGGGTTGGGCGGCATCGGTGACCGTCATGGAACACGCAGCCGAGGTCGCGTCGACGGCGATCCGGGTCTGTGGCGGGCAGTCGATGATGAAGACGATGCCACTCGAGCGCATGTATCGCGATGCCCGCCTCGGGTCCACGATGCTGCCTTGGTCGGCCGAGGTGTGCCTCGAACGGCTGGGCCGGGCGCGCCTCTACCCCGATCTGGCCGGCGACGCCTCCCGCGACTGACCGCGATGCCCCGGGCCCACCTCACGCGCGCAGCGATCGTCGACGCGTGCATCGGCGTCATGGAGGCTGGGCACGATCTGACCTTTGCCCGCCTCGGCGGCCGGCTGGGCGTCGACCCGACGGCGGTGTACCGCCACTTCCGCGACAAGGACGAGTTGCTCCGGGTGGTCACCGATCGCATCCTCGGGCCGGTCACGGTCGGGCTGCCGGCGGGGCGGCGGGCGACGTGGCGCACCGTCGTCACCGAGGTGTGCGTCCGTCTGCGGCACGCGCACCTCAGCCACCCGCGTCTCGCCGCGCCGTCGCAGCCCGCGCCGCCGATGCAGCCGAACGAGTTCGCCATCACCGAGGTGCTCCTCACGCACCTGCGCGCCAGCGGCCTGTCGGACCGCGATAGCGCGCTCGCCTATCACGCGCTCATCGAGCTGACCGTCGGGTCCGCGTCGCTCGATGCGACGATGGCCGGGCTCGACGACGAGGAGCGCGCCGCCGCCTACGCCACCTGGCGCCGCGCCTACGCCGCGCTCGATCCGGCGAGCCATCCGACGTCGGTGGTCGTCGCCACGTCGCTGTACGCCGGCACGGCCGACGAGCGATTCCGCTACGCCCTCGACCGCCTCCTCGACGGCATCGCCGCCAGCGCGCCGGCGCGGCGGGCGCGCTGAGCGCAGCGCCATCACGAGCTTCGTGTATATTCATGATTCGTGACTATTGACGGACTGCGCTTCTCGATTCTCGCCTCGTTGGCGGTCGGCCCGCAGCACGGCTACGGCATCCTGCGCGACATCGAAGAGACATCCGACGGCCCGCCCCCACCGGTCGGTTCCCTTTACCGTGTCCTCGACCGCCTCGCTGCCGATGGC
>JAYUAM010000707.1:0-8133 GCA_043741295.1 Acidimicrobiia bacterium | reverse complement strand
TCGCTGAGGATGGCGGGAATGTCTCGGCGGGTATGGAGGACACGCCAGACGTCGATCTCGTCGGTGGCGTCGAGGTAGAAGACGGCGTACGGGAATCGGGCGAGCGCGATGAAGCGAAGGTCAGGGACGCCGAGGTCGTAGGAGTAGCGAAGCGCCCCAGCGTGGGGGTGTCGGCCAATGCGTGCGAGGGTCCGCTCGACGGCGTCGATGAGTCGGCCCGCGACGGCCGCGCCCGCCTCTCGCTGGTAATGGTCGACGGCGGCTTCGATGTCTTCGGCGGCGAGCGAGCGCAGCCGGATCGGTTTGGCCATGAGGCTGGGTCAGGCGGGCGGGAGGAAGCGGTTGCGGAGGTCGGCGAAGTAGGTCTCGTCAGCGATGGGGCCGGGGGTAGAGGTGGCGCCGTCGAGGAGGAGGGTCCGCAGGTGTTGACGGTCCTGGTCGCGTCGGATGAGGTCGCGGACGTACTCACTGGTGGACCCGTAGCGGCCGTCGGTGACCTGCTCGTCGACGAACGAGCGGAGTTCGTCGGGTAGGGACACGTTCATCGTCGACATGCGTCCAATGGTACCTGTCTTGGCAAGCTTTGCCATCCGGTCCGGCCGCGCGAGCGCCTCGAACACGTCCACCGTCCCAGTCTCGCGCCCGACGTATCACTCCTCTGGACCCGTCTACTTCACGAGGTAGCGGACGTCGTCGGGGATCGCGGTGGTGGCCGGGTCGATCCGGTGGCCGCCGGCGAACACCGAGTCGAGGAAGGTGATCGCGAACGTGGTCGTGAGGTCGGTCGCCCGATCGATGGGCATGTCGCCGGGGCTGCAGCCCTCGACGGCGAACTCGTCGATCACCGTCTTGACGACCTCCGGCACGGGCGCGGTGAGCGTCGGAAGGAACGTCTGGTAGCGGCACAGGTCGGTGAACGTCTGATGCTCGGCGTGGACGAGTTCCACCCGGTAGCTCGGGCGGCCGGTCGTGAGCGACCAGGCGCGCTCGACGTTCGGGACGACGGGCGTGGTCTTGTCGTCGGTGCCGACGATCGTCATCGCCGGGATCGCCACCCGCGCGAGTTCTTCGTCGGCGAGGCCGCCGGTGGCCGGCGCCAGCGTGACGATCGCCCGCACGCGCGGATCCGGTGCCGTCGACCCGAGCTCGTTGGCGTAGCCGGCGGCCATGGCATAGGCCGTGAACCCCCCGAGCGAGTGTCCGGTGACCGCGACGCGCGCCGGGTCGACGTGGGTCGCGAACCCGCCGGCGGTCGGGTGGCTCGTGTCGGTCATCGCGTCGACGACGGCGCGTACGTCGTCGGGCCGGTCGAGCAGGATGCGCGAGGGGTCGGCACCCTGGCCGGTGATCCGTTCGACAGCGGTGTTGCCGGTGTGGTCGGACGCCGCCACGATGTAGCCGTGGCTGGCGATGGCTTCGGTGCAGGCGGAGTGGATGTAGCGCAGCCCGCCGCTTCCGTGGGAGTACACGACGAGCGGGAACGGACCGCCGGTCAGGTTGTCGGGCGTGGCCGACACCGCGCCCGGCGAGCGGTAGTAGACGCCTGGTAGCAGCGTGTAGTCGTGCGGTGGGAGCGCGGGGTCGGCCGTGATCGGGAACCACACGTCGACCGTGAGCGGGCGGTTGCGCTTCCCGTCATCGATGGTGATCGTCTGCACCCCGACGGCGAAGCGGCCCGGCCCGACCAAGGAGAACGGCTCGGGCCCCGTCGTCGTCGACGGCCCAGTGGTGGACGCACTGGTCGTCGTCGTTGCCGACGGCCCACCGGCAGCCGACGGGTCGGACGAAATGGTCGTGGATGCGATCACGGTGGTCGCAGTCGCGGCGACGGGTGCCGAGGTGTCAGGTCCCTGGCGAGAACCGGCCGAGCTGGCGGTGCACGACGCCGCGGACACCAGCGACGCGAGTACCACGGGCAACCGTCGGCATCTCATCCTCCCATGTTGCCATCGCGACCAGCCGCGTGGCGGTCGAGCCACGCCTGCCATCGCGGGAGGTCGCGCTCGACGATCGTCGCGGCGGCGTCGCCGTAGAGGTACGACCAGATCGATACGCCGGTGTGGTCGCCCGTGCCTTCGGCTGCGATGATCGCTGTGCCGGGCGCTGGCTGGTCGAGCAGCAACGCGATCCGGCAGGCGGCAGCGTCCACGACCGTTCCCGACATCGGTGGCGAATCGGGTACGACGACCGCGATGTGCTGGCCGATGTCCGGCGCGACGGGTAGGCCGAGCAGGCCCATGAGACGGGGCCAGACCTCGTCGCGTGGCCCGGTCCACATCGCCATCGGCAGCATCGACGACGCCGACTGCCCGCCGAAGTGCTGGAGGTGGAGCTGCAGGTTGAAGAGGAACAACGGCCAGCCCTCGGCCAAGCCGTCGTACTGCGCATCCCAATCGGCACCCGAGCCGAAGCCGGTGTTGACGAGCCGCACGATGCACGTGCCGCCCCGGCGTGCTTCGACCATCCACTCGAATGCAAGGCCCGGCACACCCTCACCGCCATCGAACACGATGCGCTGCGGCGGCTCCCACGCGACCACTCGCCCGGCGATCTGCATCTCGGGTCCGGCGCCGAACGAAGCGGTCGCCGAACCGCCCTCGCGCTCTTCCACGATGTGGGGCACGTACCACGACGAGATGCCAGGCCCGGTGGCGATGGCCCGCCACACCTCGTCGGGTGTGCCGACGACCTCGACCTCGAGCTCGATCGATCGGTGTTCGTCGCTCATGATCTTGCTGTCTCCTGTCGGCTTCGGGCGGGACGGGGATGGGCGGCCACGATGACGCGATGCCATCGTCCGCCCGACGCGCGCTCGTCGTGGTAGCGCGACGCGAGCGCGGCGACGGCGCTGGCCAGATCGTGGGTGAACTCGGCCCGGTCAGCGGCCGACGCGAAACGGATCTCCGTGTCGATGGCGAGGGTGGCCAGTGGCTTTCGCGCCGCGTCGGCGTGGCGGGCGAGGTCGGCGACCTCGCGCACCATCCGTGCGGCCACGGCGACGAGATAGCGGCTCGACAGCCGGTCGGTACGGGCCGGGTCGGCTGCGCTGTCGCCGAACGCGGCTGGTGACGCCACGTAGCTGCGGGCGGTGGCCACCATGACCCGTTCGACGAGCCCGCGCCGCGGCCGCTCCTCGACCAATCGCACAAGGCCGTGATCTTCGAGCGCCCTTAGGTGGTAGTTCACCTTCTGGCGTGGGAGACCGAGCGCACTGGCGACGCTGGTCGCCGAGCCTGGTTCGGCCAGCAACGACAGGATCTTGGCTCGCATCGGATCGAGCGCGGCGATGACGACGGCCGGGTCGTCGAGAACCTCGAGATCGGCAACATCCACCTCAGCCATGGACCTACGGTCTCATTAGACAACTCGATTTGTCAATACGGCGGAACGGTCCGCTTACGAGATCTGCGTGGCCTGCGTGCCGGCTCCTGAGGCGAGGACGTCGGTCTGCCTCACGGGTTCGAAGCCGACGCTGAGGTAGAGATGGCTCGACGCGGGGTTGTCCGGTTCGAAGCAGATCTTGATGCGCGTGACGCCGGCCTTCGTGAGCCGGTCGATGCCGGCCGTGAGGACGTGGCGGGCCAGGCCCCGTCGCTGGTGGTCGTCCTCCGTGCGCATGGGTTCGACGAGGCCCGTGGCCGTCGTGGGGTCGTACCAGAACAGACCGTACGCGGCGACCTCGTCGTCACGGTCGAGGACGAGCAGATCGAGGTCCGCGCGATAGAGCGACGTCTGACGAAGGCGCGTCTCAACCTCGGGTCCGCTCCGACTGATCAGGTGGTGCGGACGCGGCATCGTGTCGAGGCGAGTGGCCAATCGATAGTCGTCGTGCAGCCGGCCGATCTCCGGTCGGGCATCGGCCGCCAGCCACGCCTCGACCAGCCCGTTCCCCTTCGTCGCGAAGCCATGGCCGGCCTACACCGCACGCATCACGTCGTCCGCCCGGTCGACCTCGAGCTCGACGGCTCCGAGGCCGCACTCGTCGGCGTGCGCGAGCCCGCGCCCGACGACGTGCGCAACCCACTCGGGCGCGGCGTCGGGCATGACGATCGGGTCGAGAGCCGTCCGGTCGCGCCAGCGGGTCGCGATGACGGCCGCTTCGGGGCGACCGAGATGATCGAACCAGAAGAGTTGAGGGATGCTGTCGGTCGGGCGCGGCGTGCGCCACCACCACTGGAGGTCGGCCGCCTCGTACCACCCGTTCGTGGGGTGGGCGTTGCGGACCTGCTGCAGCAGGCCGTCGCCGCGTCCAGGTAGTCGGCCGCGATCCGTTGCTGCTCCCGCGGTGCTCGCACCGCACGAGCCTACGGCGCCGAGATCGCCCTCGGCCGACGATGAACGACCTGCGCGCTACCGCTCACGATCAGCGTGGCGTCGCGTCCGAGCGAGACCGAGCAGGTTGCCTCCCAACCGTCGCCGGTCACGGTCACGGCTTCGACGACGCCGCGCGCGACGACGCGGTCACCGTCGAGCACCCGAGCGTGAAACTGCACGGTGAGCCGACGGATCGAGTCGTCGCCGGCCCACGCCATGAGCATGTTGGCGATGTAGCCGAGGTTCAGCGGTCCCTGGTTCACCGTGTGCTGACCCAGTCCCATCGATGCCGCGGCAGAGCGATCCCAGTGGATGGGGTAGGGGTCGCGCAGGATGGCGGCCATCGTCTTCATGCGCTGTGGGTCGACCGACTCGACCACGAGCGGCGCGATCGCGTCGCCGACCGATGGGACGTCGATCATCGTAGGAACCGCCACTGGTTCGTGACCCGCGCCGCCAGTTCTCCGTCGGGTTCGAACAGTTCGATCTCGAAGGTGATGTCGTCGTGGTCCACCACTCCCGCGTCGATGCTCCGCTCGGCCCTGACGACGCCGCCCTCGATCCGATAGGGCCACTGCTCGCGGAGCGGTCTCAGGTACTCCCAGTCGTAGCCGAGCAGGGTGACGGAGCCGGCCTGTCCGTCGCCGCCCCCGAGCCGGAACAGTTCGGCGATCGACGTGCCCGAACCCAGGATCGGGACGTGAAAGAGGGCGATGGGGTGGACCAGGTCCGCCGTCATCGGCTCGCGCTCCGTGCAGTCGGTGATGAGGAAGTTCTCCCAGTGGGCGACGGTGTACGTCCCACCCGGGAACCGATGCCCGACCAGCGTGTGGAGCTCCGCTTCGGAGAGCACGTCAGACCCCGCCGGCCACGGTGACGTGGGCCACGATCACGAGCACGAAGGAACATACTAGCCGTTTGGTATGTTTCGCCCCGGTGGACGTCGATCTGTTCAGTCTCGCGACGCAGGAGAACTGGTACCCCACCTATCAGCACCTTCGCGACGAGCAGCCGGTGTACCGCATCCCGGGCACTGCCGACTTCGTCGTCAGCCGGTACCACGACATCATGCACGTGCTCCGCCACCAGACGGTGTTCCCCACGGGTGCGAGCCGCCGACGATCGCTGGCCGCCCAGCAGGTGTACGAACGTGGCGGCTGGGAGCGGATGACACCGCTCGGCACGAACCCACCCGTCCACCGTCACTACCGCGCGCTCGTCGATCAGTACCTCAGCGGCCCGGGCCTCGACCAGTGGCGACCGTTCATCGAGCAGTCGATCGACGAGCTGTTCGCCACGTTCGAACAGGACGGGCACGTCGAATGGATCACCCAGTTCGCCGCCCGCCTTCCCGGCATGGTGATCAGCCACCTCCTCGGGCTCCCTGGCACGGATCTCGACCGGTTGCGGGCGTGGAGCTCGGCGTGGATCCTGCCCTTCGTGCGCCGGCTCGAACCGGAGGAGGAGGTGTGGGTCGCCGAGCAGGTGGTCGAGTTCTACGAGTACCTGAAAGCGACGATCGACGCGAAGCGAACGGACCCGGGCGAGGACATCATCACGTACCTGACCCGCGCCTCGTTCGCCGGAACGCGGCCGCTCAGCGATCAGGAGATCATCACGATCGTCGACCACCTGTTCATCGGTGGCAACGAGACCACGACGTTCGCGATGGCCTCCGGGTTGTGGATCCTGCTGCGCGAGCCGGGACTCCTCGAACGCATCGCCGCCGATCGTGCCCGCATCCCGGATCTCGTCGAGGAGGTCCTCCGCCTCGAGTCGCCCACGCAAGGGCTGTGGCGGGCGGTCGCCGAGGATGTCGTGCTCGCCGGCGTGGCGATTCCCGGCGGCTCGACGGTGCACCTGCGCTACGCCAGCGCCAACCGTGACGAGCGCGTCTTCGCCTGTCCGGCCGACGTCGACCTCGACCGGCCGAACGCAGGACGGCACATGGCGTTCTCGCTCGGCGAGCACCACTGCCCCGGCGCCGGCCTGACGCGCCTCGAACAGGTGCTCACGCTCGAGGCCGTGCTCGATCGACTGCCGAACCTGAGGTTCGCCGGGGGACGTAACGACTTCGACCATCTGCCGATGTTCACGATGCGCTCGCTCCGGTCGCTCCACCTCGACTTCGACCCGACGCCGTCTGCCGCGTGACGATCCGAGCCGTGACGATCTTCACCGTGACGATCTTCACCGTGACGATGTGCGCGGCCAGGATGCACCGCCCGCCGAAAGGCCAGGGGTGACGACGCACGTCGCCAGCCGGGCCCGGATCGGTCGCCCGCCCGACAGCGACGCGGCCGAGACCCGCAGGCGCATCGTCGATGTCGCTCCGCGGGCATTCGCCGCAGGGGGCTTCGCTGTCGCCACCAACCGGGACATCGCCCACGCGGCAGGCGTGACGACGGGCGCGGTGTGCCACCACTTCGGGTCGAAAGAGTCGCTGTACCTCGCGGTCTACATTGACGCGCATGATCGGGTGTATGACCGGTTCCGCGCGTCGATCGCCGGGCGACGCACGTTTCTCGGCAAGTTCGATGCCGTGCTCGACGCGGCCGCGGTGGACATGTTGATCCTCGGCCTGAACGACGGGCGATGGACAGCATGAAGCGGCAGTTGGCGGCGATCGGCGCGATCAAGTCGGTCCTGCGCGGCGTCGTTGGCGCAGAGCGATGCAGCGCTGGTTTGCGGTGAGGCGAACCACCCGACGACCATCGGCCGATGAACGCATCGTTGGCCTCGTGAAGGGGGACCCGTGAATCCTGAGGGCAGCTGGTTCGACGATTCGAAGCTCGGTGAGCGCTTCCCCGCGTGGACGCGCGGCAACGCCGCCGACGTCTTCCCCGAGCCGTTCAGCCCGTTGGGGCACAGCCTCGTGCTCCGCGGCGGCATGTGCACCGGTCTGCGAGACGGCTACATCGCGATCGGCGCGCTCGACTACGACGAGTTCGAGAACCCCGAGCGGCCCGACCTGTTCAAGTTGTTCGGTGGGTACCCGTTCAACCCGTTGACCATGACCCGGATACTCGGGGCGCGCATGCCGGGGGCGACGCCCGAGATGATCGACCAGGCCTTCTTCGATGACCGCGACGAGGTGCCGCCGTACGAGCACCAGGAGTGGCACGACTCGCCCGAGCACGAAGCCAAGCTGGGCGCATCGATGGCGTGGGCGATGTCGACCGACGCCCTGCCGAACCTCGATGCGGACAAGGCACTGGCCCGTCGACTCCGCGACGATCGTCCCGACCTCACGACGCTCACCGACGCGGCGCTGCACGCCCGGGCGCGAGCGATGGTGCCCTACATACAGCAGACCTTCGAGAACGCCATGATCGTGTCGTCGCTCTCGGCGCTCGGCACCGGCGCCCTCGGCGCTATCTGTGCGGGCCTCGGCGACCCGACGTTGGCGATCCGGCTGCTCGCGGGGATCGAGGTCGATTCCGCCGCGCCGTCCCATGCGATGTGGGAGCTCGGTCGTCTCGCCCGGCACTCGACGGCTGTGAACGCGATGTTCGAGGCGGGAGCCGACCAGGTGCTCGATCGGCTGCGAGCCGACGCCTCCGCCGACGCCGACGCCGACGAACACGCCGACGCGGCCACGTTCCTCGACCGCTTCGGTCAGTTCCTCGTCGACCACGGCTCAAGAGCCCAGAACGAGTACGAACCGCGCTCGGCATCGTGGGAACTGCAGCCGCGCATCGCGGTGGCGGCGATCGACCTGATGCGCAGATCTGACGAGGCCAAGGCACCCGGCGTGCGGAACGCCGCGATGGTTGCCGAGCGCGACCGCGTCGTCGCCGACATCCGCCAGAAGATCGC
>JAYUAM010000706.1:0-1327 GCA_043741295.1 Acidimicrobiia bacterium | reverse complement strand
GCCAATCGATCAGCGGCGGCGACGGGTGCGCCGGTAGCGTGGCCGACCATGGGACAGCGCCGGATCGTGATCACGTTCGCGCTCCTCACCGGCCTGCTGGCGTCGGGCTACGGCGTGATGTTCACCGTGCTCGACGACTACCGCACCCGCTACGGGTTGGACGGCGGCCAGCTCGGGCTCATCGTCGCCGTCGGGTTCTTCACGTCCTTCGCCGCCCAGGTGCTGCTCGCACCGATGGCCGACCGCGGGCACGCCCGTCGGCTGGCCGTGCTCGGCCTGGCGCTCCACGTCGTCGGCCTCGTCGGCATGGCGTTCGGCACCACGCTCGCCGGGCTGCTCGCCGCGCGGCTCGTGATGGGGCTCGGTGCCGGCATGGCCACGCCGGCGGCACGGCGGATCGTGATCCTGGCCGACCCCGAGCACCTGGGCACGAACCTCGGCCGCCTGCTGGCGTGGGACGTCGGCGGGTTCGCCGCCGGCCCGGCGATCTCGGCCGTCCTTACCCCGGCGCTCGGCCTGGCGGCCCCTTTTCTGGCCATCGCCGCCTTCACGCTCGTGTGCGTCCCCGTGGTCGCCCGCACCCACGTCGACGAGACGGTGGCGCCGCCCCGCGAGCGTTTTGCCTTCGACCTCCTGCGCGACCGGGTGTTCAGTGGAGCGGTCGTGCAGGGCATCACCGTCTTCTTGATGATCGGCACGTTCGACGCGCTGTGGGTGCTCGTGCTCAGTGACCTGCGGGCGGCCGACTGGATCGCCAACATCGGCATCACGCTGTTCGCCCTGCCGCTCGTGGTCCTCGGTCCCGCCGGCGGTCGGCTGGCGCAACGTGTCGGGCCGTTCCGCACGGGCACCGTCGGTTTGCTGTTCGGCGCCGTGTTCATGTTCCTGTACGGGCAGATGCCGTCGGGCGCCACCATGCTCGCCGTCGGCATCCTGCACTCGTTCAGCGACGGGTTCACCGTGTCGAGCACGGGGGTTGCCGTCGGCATGGTGGCCCCGCCCGCCCGGCAGGCCGGCGCCCAGGGCATCCTCGGGGGGATGCAGACGCTCACCGGCGGCATCGCCGCCATCGCCGCCGGCGAGCTGTACCAGTCGTCGGGCCGTACCGTGGCCTACACGCTCACCGCCGTGGCGATGGCAGTGCTGGCTGTCGGCGGGGCCTGGATGGCGCGTTCGATGTGGCACGCCCGACCGGCGGCGTCGGCACCCCAGTCGATGAGCGGCGCGGTCGACTCGGTCGACGCGGTCGAGGCCGTCGACTCGGTCGACGCCACGCGATCGTGGGTCGGCGAGCCGGGCTGAGCGGGCCGGCTGACGCGGGCCGGTG
>JAYUAM010000705.1:0-3493 GCA_043741295.1 Acidimicrobiia bacterium | reverse complement strand
TCGCCGTCGCCGCCGGCACGATGGCCATCGGGGGCATGCTCGCCGTCTACATGAGCGAGCGAGAGGCCGCCGGGCCCGGCTACGGGAGCTCGAAGAAGTGGCTCGGGGCCGCCAAGGGCGCGGTGATCAACGAGGTGGCGGCGAACACGATCCTGATCACGGTGGTGGCTGCTGTGGTGATGATGCAGTGGGCGGTCTATGCCGCCAACCGGGGCGACCGGCGCCACACCGCCTACGGGCTCGGGCTCGCCGGGGTGTTCGGGGTAGCGATGCTCACCGCCCAGGCCCGCATCTGGCAGGACTACGGCATGATCGCCAAGAAGGGCATCTACCAGACGCTCACCTACGCCGTCACCGGCACGTACGCCGTGTTCGTGGCCAGCGGCGTGCTCGTGGCCTCGGCGGCGGCGTTCCGGGTGCTCGGCGGCCGCACGACCGCTGGCGATCGAGAGGTCGTGGCCGCAGCCGCGCTCTGGTGGTACTTCCTCGCCGCGGTCACCGCCGCGGTCTGGTTCTTCATCTACGTGGTCAAGTAGGGGCGCGGGACGATGTTCACCACAGGATCCAAGCTCTACTTCGGTGCCGCCGTCGCGGCCTTCGCCGGGGCGATCGTCTACGGCATCGGCTCCGGCTGGGAGATGGCCGGCGTGATGATGTTGTTCTCCATGTCGCTCGCCGTCGCCTTCCTAGGCGGTGTGGTCGTGGCGTTCCGGGACAACACGCTGCCGGTCGCCGCCGAGGCGATCGGCGCCGACGCCCGACCTGCGGTCGATGACGGAGCCGTGCCGGCGAACAGCCCGTGGCCAATCCTCGCCGCCGGCACCGCGGCGCTCACCGCGGTGGGCGCCGCGCTCGACAAGTCGCTCTTCTACGTCGGCATCGCCCTGCTCGTCGGCGTCGCTCTCGAATGGATCATCCAGGGCTGG
Source organism: Acidimicrobiia bacterium (assembly GCA_043741295.1). Taxonomy (GTDB): domain Bacteria; phylum Actinomycetota; class Acidimicrobiia; order Acidimicrobiales; family Ilumatobacteraceae; genus JAYUAM01. The sequence goes on along the minus strand of JAYUAM010000705.1, from coordinate 2,567 downwards.
GCCGATCGAGCGTCGGCCGACCGGGCCTACAACAACGCGGTGCGCGGCCGCCTGGTGCACCCGCTGGAGTTCCCGATCCTGGGCGCTCTCGTCGTCGGCTTCGTGATCTTCACGTTCTCCCGGCTGATGCTCGCGCTCGACGAGAGCGCGGCGGTCGTCGCCTTCGTCCTCATCGGCTCGGCCGTGCTCGTGGCGGCCGTGCTCCTCGGCCGCCCGGCGCGCATGAGCCGCAACGTGCTCGGCGTCACGCTCGCCACCGGCGTCGCCGTGCTGCTGGCCGTGGGCATCGTCGGTCTCGTGCGCGGTGCCCGCACCGTCACACTGGAGACCGAGAAGACGTCGAACGCCGTCGGCGACAAGTCGAACACGGCAGCCACGATCCGCTTCGACGGCGGCAGCCTCAACGTCGCGCAGATCGTGCTGCCGAAGGCCAACCCGTCGGGACTGCTCTTTCGTCAGGGCACACCGGGTAAGCACCGCCTGGTGATCGAGTCGATCGTGCCGGAGAAGCAGTCGGACGGCTCGTTCATCGACAAGCCGGCCACCTACCAGACCGATCTCATCGGCCAAGGCAAGACGGCGTACCTGTTCGTGCGGCTGGTCCGGTCGGGCACGTTCACGTTCACGATCCAGGACGAGGCCGGCGCCGCGGCGGCCACCGGCAAAGTCGTGGTGCCGTGAGCCGTCGTCCCATGAGGAGCGCGGCGCCGCCCAGCACTAGCGTGAACGACGTGGAGAGGCAGAGCGGTGGAAGCACGATGGCTGTCGTGACGCGGGCCTCGCGCGCCCCTCGGCGGGCCGGCCTGGCCCTGCTCGCCGGCGCCGCACTCGTCGTCTCGGGCTGCTCGAAGCAGAAGCAGAACATCTTCAAGGGCGAGGGCTCGTCGTCGCAGACCATCAACCGCCTGCAGACGCCGGTCTTCTGGGCCGCGGCCGCCGTAGGCCTCGTCGTCCTCGTCGCCGTCGTGTTCGTCGTGGTCCGCTATCGCGAGAGGCCGGATGCGCCGATCCCCGTCCAAGCGCACGGTCGGTTCGGCGTCGAGATCGGGCTCACGTCGGTCTCGGCCGTCATACTGGCGGTGATCGCCGTTCCGACCTGGATCACGGTGATGAACCTCGCCCGGCCGGTGAAGGACCCGGCGGTCACGGTCACCGTCATCGGCCAGCAGTGGTGGTGGGAGTTCGACTACCAGAACGTGCTCGACGACAACGGTCACCCGCTGGTCACGTCGGGCGAACTGGTGATCCCCGCCGGCAAGCCGGTGCAGCTCTCGATCACCAGCCGCGACGTCATCCATTCGTTCTGGATCCCGGCGCTGAACGGCAAGAAGGACGCGGTGCCGAACCGCTACTCGCCGCTGCGCATGGAAGCCGACAAGCCGGGCGAGTACTTCGGTCAGTGCACCGAGTTCTGCGGCCTTTCGCACGCCAACATGCGCATGAAGGTCATCGCCCTGAACGACCAGGACTGGGCGGCGTGGACGAAGAACCAGGCGAAGTCGATCACGAAGCCGGCCGACGGCACGGCCGAAGCTCGCGGTTACGAGACGCTCAGCCGTTGTGTGTCGTGCCACCAGGTGAACGGCTACCTCGGCGCCGACGGCAAGCAGGTTGACCCGAAGGCCGACGAGCAGCTCGTGTCCGGCGCGGCGCCGAACCTCACCCACGTGATGAGCCGCTCGACGTTCGCCGGGGCCAACTTCGCGCTGCGCACCGAAGAGTGCATGGCCAAGCTCGAAACGGCCAAGGCGGAGGACTTCGGGGCGAAGTACCTGGCCGGAAGTACCGATTGTCTCAACCGCGCCGAGCTCGAAGCGTGGCTGCGCAACCCGTCGGCGCTGAAGCCGATGGCGGCGACGCCGGGGCCCGACGGCTTGCGGCGCGGCATGCCGAACCTGGGCCTCACCGAGGACCAGATCGACGATCTGATCGCCTTCCTGAAGACGTTGAAGTAGGAGACGGGACGAATGGCCATCATCGAACAGCCCACCCGGCCGCTCGAACTCGCACCCAGCTCGGCGGTCACCGCGTCGAGCAGTTCCGGCGTGTGGCGGAGGCCCGTCGCCGCGACAGGCTGGCGCAGCTGGGTGTTCACCGTCGACCACAAGAAGCTCGGCCTGATGTACGGCGTGACGGCGATGGCGTTCTTCGTCATCGGTGGCATCGAGGCGCTGCTCATCCGTCTGCAGCTCGCGCAGGCCAACGGCAGAGTGCTCGGCGCGGCGCTCTACAACCAGATGTTCACGATGCACGCCACGACGATGATCTTCCTCTTCGTCATGCCGATGGCGGCCGCGTTCGCGAACTACTTCGTGCCGTTGCAGATCGGCGCCCGTGACGTCGCCTTCCCGCGGATGAACGCGTTCGGGTACTGGACGTTCCTGTTCGGTGGCCTCTTCCTCAACCTCTCGTGGGTGCTCGGCGGGGCCGCCGACTGCGGCTGGTTCTGCTACAGCCCGAACTCGGGTGTCACGTTCTCGCCGAGCCATGGCGTCGACTTCTGGGTGTTCGCCCTGCAGATCACCGGCATCGCCTCGCTGACGGGTTCACTGAACCTCATCGTCACG
>JAYUAM010000704.1:0-1336 GCA_043741295.1 Acidimicrobiia bacterium | reverse complement strand
CGCTGGCCGCCGACGCAGCACGTGCTGCGGCCGTGAGGTCGAACCCACGCGTGAAGAACGCCACGGCCTGGTCGAACGACGTGATGTCGTCGTAGCGCAGGCTGGCGCCGAACGGCTCGTTCCAGAACGGGTCGCCGGCGGGCGTGGGCGGGAACGGTCGGTCGACCGGCCCGACGTAGAGGTACGGCGTCGTCACGAACTGGTCGCCCGGCGAGCCGCCGTAGTTCACCGACGCGCCGGTCGTAGCAAGGTCGAAGCCCTCTGGCCACAGCGTGAGCGGGTCGAGCAACGTGGCGTGGCGCCCGGCGTGCTCGTGCAGCGCGCCGAGCGCGGCATCGATGAACGCGTACCACTGGGCGAGCACGGCGATCGCCGCGGGGTCGACGTTGATCGGCGCGTCCAGGTCGGGCTCGGTCACCGGCGTCCATAGGGCGCCGGGGATGCCGGGCGCAACCCCGAAGAACTCGGCGGCGGCGCGCACCGTCGTGATGCGGGCGCGCCGGTCGCCGGCGTGGCCGTCGCCTTCCGACCGGTCGACGAGCTCGTCGCCTTCGACGCCAACGGAACGCAGGCTCTCGCCGTACGGCGGTGTTGCCACGCCATCGACGGTGGGCCGCAGGCCGACGCGCCCGACGGCGGCGTGGCGCACGGCGCACAGCACGTGCTCGCCGATCGCGTGCACGGCGTCGACCGACGCCGCGAACGTCGCCGGCAACGCGGGCAACGGGCCGGTCGCGGGACCGGTGATGTCGGACGACAGGGTCATGACAGGCGCTCCGTGAGGTGGTCGGCCACGCGCAGGGCGTTGGCGATGATGGTGAGGGTCGGGTTGACGGCGCTCGACGACACGAAGAAGCTCGAGTCGACGACGTACAGGTTGTCCAGCTCATGAGCCTTGCAGTGAATGTCGAGCACCGAGGACGCCGGGTCGTTCCCGAAGCGCAGCGTGCCGTTCTGGTGCGCCACCGCGGAGACGCCGAGGCGCCCGCCGAGGTAGTGCGGGTTCTCGCGCACCTCGTCGCGGCAGCCCATCGATTCGAGCAGGCTCTTGAACTTGGCGATGAGCCGGGCGTGGGCTTCGAGGTTCGTCGGCGTGTAGTGCAGCGTGACGTTGCCGGCGGCATCGGCCTCGACGCGGTTGTCGTGACGCGGCAGGTCTTCGGTCGTGAGCCAGAAGTCGAGCGAGTGCTCGGCGAGTGCGGCCGGGTCGTCGGCCTCGGGCGCGTCGAGCGAGATGGTGAACGCGTCGCTGCGGCCGAGCATCTGCATCGCGCCGAGCGGGAAGTCCCAGTCGCTGTCCGGGTCGCCGTAGTAGAAGTCGTTGATCCCGAGGGTC
>JAYUAM010000703.1:0-1339 GCA_043741295.1 Acidimicrobiia bacterium | reverse complement strand
GCGATGTGCGCGCCGCGGTCGGCCAGGTGGCGAACTGGCGATTCATCGTCGGCCACCGTTCGTACGCCGACCTCTTCACGAACGCCTCGCCGCTGCGGCACTGGTGGTCGCTGGCGATCGAGGAGCAGCTCTACGTGGCGCTGCCGATCGTCGCCGTCGTCGCGCTGCGCTTCGGCCGGCGCACGTTCGCCCTCGTGCTCGCCACGGCCGCGTCGGCGAGCGTGGCGATGTCGTTCGTGCTCTCGCACGCCTCGTTCGACCGGGTGTACCAGGGCACCGACACCCGCGCCGTCGAGCTGCTCGTCGGGGCCCTCGCCGCCTGCCTCGTGAGCCCGACTCGCCTCGCGGCGGTACGGCCCACGGCCCGGCTGCGGCTCGGCGTGGCGTCGGCGTTCGGCCTGCTGCTCGCGGTGTGGATCGTCACCCGGCTCGATCATGGCTGGCTCCGGCACGGCTTCGGTCTGCTCGGGCTGGCGAACATCGCGGTCGTGCTGGCGGCCGCCAGCCCGATCGGTGCCGAGCTGCTCGCTCGACGCCCGCTGCTCGCGCTGGGGCGCATCAGTTACGGCGTGTACCTCATCCACTGGCCGGTGGTCACGTGGCTCACGGCCGATCGAACCGGGTGGTCGCGACCGGTCGTCGATGCGGCGCGCATTGCCGTCACGCTCGCCCTCGCCGCGGCGTCGTACCGCTGGATCGAGCGGCCGCTGCGCCACGGTGCACCGGCGATCGGTTGGCGCTTCCCCGTGGCGCTCGGCGGCGCTGGCGCGGTCCTGGCGTCGACGATGGCGATCGGCGTCGCGCCGCTCACCGGAGCCGCCGGTGTGCTCGCCGCGTATCGTCCGCCGCCGCTGCCGGTCGTCGCGCCCTCGACGAGCGCTGCGGCGTCACCCGCAGCGGCCGCCCCTGCCACGACGACGACCACCGTGCCCCCCGACCCGATGCTGTGGGTCGTCGGCGATTCCGTTCCCGTGTCGCTCGGCCCGGCCCTCGCCGACGCCGCTGGCGCCCGCCACCTCCGTGTGCTCGATCTCGCCGTGCTCGGGTGCGACGGCGCCCGCGGGCAGCCGACCGTCCGGCTCGGGTGGGGGTTCGTCGACACCGATACGGAGCGGGCGCCCGACTGCGTCAACTGGGCCGAGCGTTGGCCCGGTTACGCCCACGGGCTGCCGCCCGACGCCGTGCTGCTCATGCTCGGCGGGCACGTGGTGGTCGACCGGCAGATCGACGGCGTCTGGCGTTCGCCGTGCGATGCCGAGTTCGCCGCCTGGTACCAGCCCGAAGTGCTCGCCCGCGTCGACTGGGTGCTCGCCAACACCGCCGCCGTGCCGTTGTTGAC
>JAYUAM010000702.1:0-1341 GCA_043741295.1 Acidimicrobiia bacterium | reverse complement strand
AGGTCGAGGTCACCCAGGGGATCGACGACCAGACCGTCACCCTCACCCTGCACCTGGAAGGAGACCGCGATGCCCGCGAGTCCGCTTGAGGCCGACGTCAGCGGCGGCCCGGAAGGCGCCCGAATCGCGCTCCGCGGGCAGATCGACCGCGACGCCGACGCCGCGATGGCCGACGCCTATGCCCGGGCAGTCGCCCATGGTCCCGGCGCAATCGAGCTCGATTTCTCCGAAGTTGGCTACATCAACAGCACCGGGATCGCACTGATCGTGCGGATCCTCGCCGACGCGCGGCGGGACCACCGCGAGGTCCGCGCCCGGGGGCTGACCGAGCACTACCGGGAGATCTTCCGGATCACCCGCCTGGCGGATTTCATGACCATGGTGGACGAAGCCCCGGCGGCAACGGCGGGCGGCGAGGGAGGATCCCGATGAGCGAGACGGCGACCCGTATCGAGGTCCGCTCCACCGTCGAGTCGACGGCGATGGTCATCCGGATCGACGGCGACATCACGTCGGCGAGCGAGACGGCCCTGATGAATGCATATGGCACGGCCGGATCGGGCGGCATGCGCACGATCGTCCTCGACTTCGGGGGCCTCGAGTACATGAACAGCGGCGGCATCGGCCTGCTGGTCACGCTCCTCGTTCGCGTGCAGCGGCAGGGCCAGCGGCTACTCGCCGTCGGGCTCAACGAGCACTACCGCCAGATCATGACCCTGACCCGCCTGGACGAGGCGATCGGCGTCCACGACACGGAGGCGGCGGCCCTCGCCGCCATCGGGTAGGCCCGCCATGACCGCGACCGAACCCCGTGCCCCGCGGGATCGCGACTCCTGGGCCCAGCCCGTCGATCGCCTCTCGACGACCGCGAAGACGACAGGGATGGACACCGTCACCGGCAAACGGGTGGCCGGCCCCGTCCAGGGCTTCGGCCAGATGTGGCAGAAGACGTTCAGGGTGCGCCTCGACGGCGTCGTCATGGATCCCGAGGCAGTCGTCGCCCACTGGAAAGCGGGCTTCCAGACGTTCTGGCCGAAGGAGGCCGCGTTCTATGCGCCGCTCGCCGGCATCCAGCCGGGTGAGGTTGCCCTGCTCGAGGTCCCGCCGGTCCCCGGCTCGCCGGTCAGGATGTCCACCGGGGTCATGGTCCTCTACGCTGACCGCGAATCGTTCACGTTCATGACACCCGAGGGGCACGCGCTTTCGGCATGGATCACCTTCTCCGCCTTCAGCGACAAGGACGCCACGGTCGTGCAGGTTCAGGCGCTGGAGCGCACCTCCGACCCGCTGATCGAGCTGACCTACCTCCTCGGGGCGAACCGGTTGAACGACCGGTTCTGG
>JAYUAM010000701.1:0-3513 GCA_043741295.1 Acidimicrobiia bacterium | reverse complement strand
GCAGCATCGCGCCGCTCACCTCGCCCAGCGCCTTCTTGTAGACGCGGTTCGCCGTCGTGTCCGTTGCCACCGCCATCGAATCCGGCAACGCCACGCCGGACTGCACGAGCGAGGAGAGGATGCGGCAGAACCGCTCGATCAGCGCGTAGCGCAGCACGAGACCGACGGCGGGGATCTTCAGCAGCGCGGCGTCGCGCTTGTACTTCACCGACTCCTTGCGGAGCGCGAGGATCACGAGGGCGACGAGGGCGACGAGCACGCCGAGCACGATGAGGCCGTAGTGCGTGAGGAAATCGGTCATCGCCAGCATCATCCGGGTGGGGAGCGGGAGCTTGGCGTTGAGGCTCTTGAAGAACACCTTGAACTTCGGCAGCACGTAGATGGCCAGCGTGAGAACCGAGCAGATCGACATCACCACGACGACGGCCGGGTAGGTCAGCGCGCTCTTCACCTTGCGGCGAGCCTCGAGGTCACGTTCGATGTAGACGGCGAGCTGGTCGAGCGTCTGGTCGAGATGCCCGGTCATCTCGGCCGCCCGGATCATCGCGACGAAGTACTTCGGGAACACCTTGGCGTGGTCGTTCAGCGCCTCGGCGAACGAGCGGCCGCTGCGCAGCTTGCGGGCGACGTCGATGAGGATCGCCCGGAACATCGGGTTCGCCATGTCGGTGGTGAGCACCTCGAGGGCGTCGAGCACCGGGATGCCGGCCCGGATGAACGACGCACCCTGGCGGGCGAAGTTCATCAGCTCTTCCGGCTTCACCTTCTTCGTCGTGAGCTCGAACTGGAGGATCGACTTCTTGCGCGTGCCGAGGATCACTTCCTCGGCACGCCGGCGCGCCTTGTCGGCGCGGGTCAGCCTCGCCGGCTTCACCGGCTTCGCCGGTGCCGCGGGCTTGGTGTCGATGACCTGGTTCGGAAAGGGGGGAGAGAGGCTCATGGGTGCGCGTCCTTCACATCACGTAGATGCAGCGGATGATCTCGGAGATGGTCGTGACGTCCTCGTGGACCATGCGGATGCCTTCCTGGCTCATCGTCCGCATGCCCAGCTTCTGGGCGAGTTGGCGCACCTCGTGGGGCGTCGTGCCGTCGACGATGAGCTGGCGGATCTCGTCGGTGACCTCCATCACCTCGTAGACGCCGATGCGGTCGTGGTAGCCGGTACCGGAACACACCTCGCAGCCGACGCCCTTGTAGAACACGTCCTTCGGGGCGCCCCAAGACATCTGGTAGAAGGACATCTCCTCGGCGCTCGGCTCGTACGGCGCCTTGCACGAGGTGCAGATGCGTCGCACCAGTCGCTGCGCCTGCACGGCGATCACGGCCGAGGCGATGAGGAACGGCTCGATGCCCATGTCGAGCAGCCGCACGAGCGACGACGCCGCATCGGTGGCGTGCAGCGAGGAGAGCACGAGGTGGCCGGTGAGGGCCGCCTGGACGGCGATCCGGGCCGTCTCGGCGTCACGGATCTCGCCGACGAGGATGATGTCCGGGTCCTGGCGCAGGATCGAGCGAAGTCCGCCGGCAAAGGTCACGCCCGCCTGCGTGTTGATCTGGATCTGGTTGATCGTCGGGACGACGTACTCGACCGGATCCTCGATCGTCATGATGTTCACGTCGTCACGGTTCAGCTCCGACAACGTGGCGTAGAGCGTCGTGGTCTTGCCGGAACCCGTCGGGCCCGAGCAGATCACCATGCCGAACGGCGTGCGGACCAGTCGTTGGTACAGCTCCTGGGTTTCGGGCGGCATGCCGAGCTGACCGAGGGTGAGCAGCGAGCGCGACTTGTCGAGCAACCGCAGCACGGCCTTCTCGCCCCAGATCGTGGGCGTGGTCGAGACGCGCACGTCGAGGTCGCGACCGTCGACCTGCGTGGCGAACTGGCCGTCCTGCGGGCGGCGTTTCTCCACGATGTTCATCTCGGCCATGATCTTCAGCCGGCTGATCACCGCCGGCGCCATGGAGGTCGGCAGCGTCAGCACCTCGTGCATCGCACCATCGACCCGGAAGCGCACCCGCACCTTCTCGTCCATCGGCTCGAGGTGCACGTCGGACGCCCTGTCGCGCAGCGCCTGGGTGACGAGGAGGTTGACCACCTGCACGACCGGCGCGTCCTCCTGCAGCACGATCGGCTGCGGCGGGTACGACGGCACGTAGAACTGCTGGAAGTCGGCGACGTGCTGGTCGACGTTCTCGAGCGCACGGAAGGCCCGGTTGACCGACGCGTCGAGCTCGGCCCGTTCGGCGATCACCAGTCGGTACGACATGCCGTCGAGCTGGGGCAGGCGGGTGCGCAGCCGCAGGTCGGTCGGGTCGGCGACGGCGAGCGTCAGCACCCCGCCGTCGGCCGCCAGTGGCAGCGCCTGCAGCGCCCGCACCGCGGCCTCGGGCAGCATCGCCAGCGCGGTCGGCTCGGGCGTCAGGCCGCGCAGGTCGACCATCTCGAGACCGAACTGCGTCGCCAGCGCCTGAGCGATGCCACGGGCGTCGAGGTGCTGCTCGGCGAGGCAGTCGCCGATGCGCCGTGCCGTCTTCGACTGCAGCGCCAGCGCGTGCTCGACCTGTTGGTCGTTGGCTACGCCGGCGGCAACGAGCAGTTCTCCGAGCTTCTCCTCACGGACGCGGGTCGGAAGCTCGAGGACCGCCGGGCCGCCGTCGACACCAACTTCGGGGCGCAGGTCGCGGTTCTCCGCGCCTCGCCGAAACAACTTTGCCACCGTTTCTCGCCTTCAAGGCGCGCCGAACGAGATGCCCGTCGGCCCGCTGCCCGCTGGGTCCGCACTTTTTTTTGTTCGGCCCTCGCTGCCGATGATCGGCAACCCGGGTCGCCATGAGCCAACCACGACTACCTTGAGCTAACAAGGACGCTTGAACAAAAGCAGCCAAAGCGTCAAGTAAAAGCAGCCCTAACTGTAACTCTCTATAGCTGTTCCACCACACGTCGTCCTTGACGGCGCCGGGGCCGTCATCACGCTCCAAGACGAATCGGGGTCAACGGGCCCGAAGCCGGCGAGGCCCGAGCGGGCGATGCCCCACCACGCGCTTACGTGTCGGCGCAGAGGGTGGCGAGGCGGGAGAACTCGGCCGTCTCGTCGGCGGTGAGGTGGGAGCGCTTCTGGAACTCGCGCGCCTCGGCGTTCGTGCGATGACGGAAGAACCCGTCGGTCAGGCACGTCGCTCGGGCTGGTGTCTCGCCGCTCTCGACGAGGGCGCGCCGGTAGTTCTGACGGACGGCGTCCGACGTCACCGGCGACGAGCAGGCGGCGAGACCGATCGTGCCAGCGAGCATGAGCGCGACGACAGCTACGCCAGCAGCGCGTGCGATCCGATGCCGACGTGGTCGCGTCGACCGGTGAGCGGCGCTGGCGTTCATCACCGGCAACGCTATCGACGCCGGATCCCTTCGCCGTAGCGTGCGCTCATGGCAACGGCACACAGCAACGACCCGACCGGCAACGCACCAGGCAACCACGGCGCGCGCGAGCGCCCGACGGGGTGGCGACGACATCCGGC
>JAYUAM010000700.1:0-1342 GCA_043741295.1 Acidimicrobiia bacterium | reverse complement strand
TTACACCGTGGCCGTCAACCTCTCGGCCCGATGCCTCGCCGACGACGATCTGCCGGCCGCAGTAGTCGCTGCGCTGCACAAGTGGGGGCTCGATGGGGGCGCGCTCGTCCTCGAGCTCACCGAGTCGGCGATCATCGATGACTACGACCATGCCGCGTCCATACTCCAGACCCTCCACCAGTTCGGTGTGAAGCTCTCGATCGACGACTTCGGCACCGGGTACTTCTCGATGAGCGGGCTGCGGAGCCTTCCCATCGACGAGCTCAAGATCGACCGTGGCTTCGTGTCGACGATGAACTCCGAGGAGAAGGATGCGTTCATCGTCCAGTCGACCATTGCGCTCGGTCACAGCCTCGGGATCTCCGTCGTCGCCGAGGGCGTCGAAGACGCGACGACCCTCGACGCACTCCGCTCGCTCGGTTGCGACACGGCGCAGGGGTACTTCATCAGCCGCCCACTTCCGACCGCCGAGATCCACTCCTGGCTGAGCGCGCACGAACAGGGTCAACACCAGGACTGGGCCGACCTGTGGACGGCACTTCGCTAGATCGACCCTCTCGCCGGACTACGAGGCGTGCCGGCAGAGACCCTGGTCGATCACGACGCGGTCGCCGACCGAGGTGGAGAACAACGCCTCGCCGGCGCCCGTCTCCCACATCGACACCGTCAGGGCGTCACCGGGCAGGACGGGCGATGCGAAGCGGGCCTCCATGTGCGTGAACCGCGTCGGGTCGGAGCCGGCCAGCGTGTGGAGCAGCGCTCGACCCGTGAACCCGTACGAGCACAGGCCGTGCAGGATCGGGCGGTCGAACCCGCCCATCGCCGCGAACTGCGGGTCGGAGTGCAGCGGGTTTCGGTCGCCCGACAGGCGGTAGACGAGTGCCTGGTCGGGCGACGTCTGGTACGTCACGGTGTGGTCGGGCGCGCGCTCCGGCGGGACGTTTTGCGGGCCCGACGGACCGCGGTCGCCGCCCCAGCCGCCCTCGCCGCGGATGAACACCGACGAACGGGCCGAGTAGTACACCGAGTCATCGGCATCGTCGGTGGCCGTCGTCTCGCTGACGACCACGGCCGCCTTGCCCTTGTCGTAGATGGCGGCGATCTTCGACCTCAGCGTGACCGAACCCTTCGCCGCGAACGGCTTGTGCAGCGTGATCGCCTGCTGTCCGTGAACCAGAAGCGCCGGGTTGAACGAGCCGATCGACCCCATCGCACTGCCGGCCCCCCAGCCGATCACCACCGCGAACGTGGGGAACACCTGCTGGTCGACACCGGCCGTGTTCTCGGTGGTGAACGGCAGCTCGCCCGTGCCGGCTCCGATGCCGACGGCGTAGAGGAGCGC
>JAYUAM010000699.1:0-1344 GCA_043741295.1 Acidimicrobiia bacterium | reverse complement strand
GCCGCGTGGTCGACGCGTTCGACGCCGGCGCCGCCGGCTACCTCATGAAGGACGCACCGGCGCACGACCTGCTGCGGGCGATCGCCGCCGCCGCCGAGGGCCAGTCACCGCTCGACCCGCGTGCCGCCAAGGCGCTCCTGCTCGCCCGCGCCAGCGACCCGATCGACGCCTTCTCGCCGCGCGAGCTCGCTGTGCTGCGCCTGCTCGTGGGCGGTCACCCGAACCGGCGCATCGCCCGCGAGCTCGACGTGAGCGAGGCGACCGTGAAGGCCAACCTCACGAGCGTGTTCCACCGCATCGGCGTCACCGATCGGACGCAGGCGGCGCTGTGGGCCGAGCGGAACGGTCTGGCGCCGTGCGAGGAGCACGGCACGAGATAGCGGAACGGTCGATCGGGACGGTTCGATCGAGCCGGGCCGGCCCGGCCGTCGGGCTCACGGTTGGGAACCTCGCCAGATCTTCATACGATGGCACTCAACTTTCCTGAGGTGCGTCTTGACGGGCGCGGCGGGACGCAAGCAGAGAGGGGCCCGAATGCTCGACCCGAAGAAGTGGACGCAGAAGACGCAGGAGGCGGTCGCGGCCGCCCAAGAACTGGCGAAGACCAACGCCAACCCCGAGGTCACGCCCGACCACCTGCTCGCCGCCATCCTGCGCCAGGACGGCTCGGTCGTGCTGCCCGTGCTGCAACGGCTCGGCCTCGCACCACTCATGCTCCGCAACCGCGCCGACGAAGCCGTGGCGAAGTTGCCCCACGCCTACGGCAGCGAGCTGCGCCTCGGCCGCGCCCTCGACAACGTGTTCACGGCCGCCGAGGCGGCGCGCAAGGAGCTGAAGGACGACTTCCTGTCGGTCGAGCACCTGCTGCTCGCCCTCGCCGAAGGTCCGGGCGGCGGCCCGCTCGGGGTGAGCCGCGAGGAGCTGCTCCGGGCGCTCGCCGCCGTCCGCGGCAGCCACCGGGTCACGTCGCAGAACCCCGAGGAGCAGTTCCAGGCGCTCGAGAAGTACGGCCAGGACCTGACGGCCCGCGCCCATGACGGCAAGATCGATCCCGTCATCGGTCGTGACGAGGAGATCCGTCGCACCATCCAGGTGCTCTCGCGCCGCACGAAGAACAACCCGGTCCTCATCGGCGAGCCGGGCGTCGGTAAGACCGCCATCGTCGAAGGCCTCGCCCGGCGCATCGCCGACGGCGACGTACCCGAAGGTCTGAAGAACAAGCGCCTCGTCGCCCTCGACATTGGCTCGATGATCGCCGGAGCGAAGTACCGCGGCGAGTTCGAGGAACGGCTCAAGGCCGTGCTCAAGGAGATCACCGACGCCGAGGGCGAGGTCATCACCTTC
>JAYUAM010000698.1:0-1344 GCA_043741295.1 Acidimicrobiia bacterium | reverse complement strand
AGGAGTTTTCGTGTCTACCCCCCCGTCCTCGTCCAGCCGCGCGCGTGCACGCCGCGGCCCGTCTCACGGCGCTGGTCACCAGCCCGCGGGCCACGCCGCCCGTCCGCAGCCGGCGTCCCCCAACCGCAACGGCGGCCAGCCGTCCGGCAACCGCAACGGCGGCCCACAAACGGGCGGCCGCAACGGTGGTCAGCAGCCGGGCAATCGCGGCCGGTTCTCCGAGGGCCGCTCGCCCGAGAGCGCCCGACCGGCGGCGCCCCGCATCGCCCTCCCGCCGATCGACGTGCCTACCGGACCGGGCAGCTTCGCCGAGCTCGGTGTGCCCCACGCGCTGTGCGAGACGCTCGCCCGCCAGGGCCTGCTCTCGGCGTTCCCGATCCAGACAGCCACCTTGCCCGACGCCCTGAGCGGCCGTGACGTGCTCGGTCAGGGCCGTACCGGTTCGGGCAAGACGCTCGCCTTCGCCCTGCCGATCGTCGCGCGCCTGATGGCCACGAAGCGGGGCATCGGCGACCGCCGGCCGCGAGCCCTCGTGCTTGTGCCCACCCGTGAGCTGGCGTCGCAGGTGGAGGCCGTCGTCAAGCCGCTCGCTGCCGCTGCGGGCCTGCGCACGGCCACGGTCTTCGGCGGCGTCGGCGCGGCGCCACAGATCGCCGCGCTGCGCGCTGGTACCGAGATCATCATCGGGTGCCCCGGCCGTCTGGCCGACCACCTCGGCACCGGTGCGCTCGACCTCGGTGCCATCGAGATCACCGTGCTCGACGAAGCCGACCACATGGCCGACGTCGGCTTCCTGCCCACCGTGCGCCGCCTGATGGACCGCACGCCGAAGCAGGGGCAGCGTCTGCTCTTCTCGGCCACGCTCGCCGGCGGTGTCGACCAGGTCGTGCGCCAGTACATGGACGACCCGGTGTCGCACGCCGTCGCCACCGAGGCGCCGGTCGAGATGACCCACCACGTCGTCGTCGTGAACGACGCCGACCGGGTCGCGGTCGTGGCCGGCCTCGCCCGTAGCCACCGCGTCCTGGTGTTCACCCGCACGAAGCACCGGGCCAAGCAGCTCACCAAGAGGCTGGCGTCCGACGGTCTCGCCGCCGTCGAGCTGCACGGCAACCTCTCGCAGAACGCCCGCACGAAGAACCTCGACGCCTTCTCGGGCGGCGCTGCCACGGCCCTTGTGGCCACCGACATCGCGGCGCGCGGCATTCACGTGGACGAGGTGCCCCTCGTTGTGCACGCCGATCCGCCGATGGAGCACAAGGCCTACGTGCACCGCTCGGGTCGCACGGCGCGCGCCGGCGCGACCGGCACCGTGCTCACCATCGCCACCACCGATCAGGTGCA
>JAYUAM010000697.1:0-3520 GCA_043741295.1 Acidimicrobiia bacterium | reverse complement strand
GGGTGCCCTCGTGATGGATCTTCGTGCCGAAGCGCGTGTAGAGCTCGAAGATGCGGTCGGCGTGGCCGGCGGCGCGCACCGACTCGACGACGCGCAGCAGGCTGTGTGTGCGCTTCACCCCCTCGTACCACGGGCTGTCGGGCGCGGTGTTGTTCTTCACCATCAGGCTGATCGGCCGCCACGTGATCTCGAGGTCGCGCTCGGGCGCGACGGCGCTGATCCAACGCGAGGTCATCCAGCAGAACGGGCAGGCGGGATCGAACCAGAACTCGACGTTCACGATGACTCCTCGTTGGCGAGCGGACGCACCCAGTTCTATCGAGTCGCCGCCCGTTGCGTGCAGCCCGGCCAGACGAGGCCCGACCAGACCAGGCCAGGCCAGGCCAGGCCAGATCAGACCGGATCAGGCGAGCGTGGTGACGATGTGCGACCGGTTCTCCAGCGTGCGGTGCACCGGACACTTGTCGGCGATGCGCAGCAGGGCAGCGCGTTGGGCGTCGTCGAGCGTTCCGGTCAGATGGATGCGGCGCTCGAAGCGGTCGATCTGAGCGACGCCGCCGTCGGTGCACGTGGCGCAGTCGTCGGCGTGGCCCTTGCCGTGGCTGACCTCGACCAGGATGCGGTCGAGCGCCAGACCCTTGCGGTCGGCGTACAGCCGTAGCGTCATCGACGTGCAGGCGCCGAGCGCGCCCGAGAGCAGGTCGTAGGGCGAGGGGCCGGCGTCGAACCCGCCGACCGACACCGGCTCGTCGGCCACGAGCCGGTGGTCGCCGGCGACCACGTGGTTCAGGAACGTACCGAGCCCCGTCTCGGCGACGACCACCTGGGCCGAGGGTGCCGGCACCGCGGCGGGTGGGTTCTCGTCGACCAGGTAGCGCTCGGCCCAGGTGGCGATCGTGCGGGCGGCGAACACGGCATCGGCGCGCGACGAGAGGAGATGATCGGCGCCGTCGATGGCCACGAAGCTCTTCGGGTGGCGGGCGGCAGCGAACAGCCGCGCGGCATGGTCGACGCTGACGACCTCGTCGACCGGCGAGTGCATCAGCAGGAGCGCAGTCCGTGTAGCGGCGAGGCGCTTGTCGAGTGGGTGACGGCCGAGGTCGTCGAGCAGCTCGCGCCGGACGGTGAACGATCGCCCGCCGATCTCCACGGCCGCGCGTCCGTCCGTCTCGATCTCACCGAGCCGATCGGCGAAGAGATGCGTGAGGTGTCCCACATCGGCCGGAGCGCCGATCGTGGCGACCGCTCGGACCTCGGGCAGATCGGGCGCCACCGCCAGCATCGCGGCACCGCCCAGACTGTGGCCGACGAGCAGCTGCGCGGCGCGGTGGTGCTCGCGCAGCCATGCCGCGGCGCGACGCAGGTCCTCCAGGTTCGACGAGAAGTCGGTGTTGGCGAAGTCACCCCCGCTCGCACCGAGCCCCGTGAAGTCGAAGCGGAGCACACCGATCCCGCACGCGTTCAGCTCGGCGGCGACCCGCCCGGCGGCGACGCCATCCTTCGAGCACGTGAAACAGTGGGCGAAGAGCGCGAATGCCTTGGCCGGCCCGGCGGGAAGGTCGAGTCGTCCGGCCAGCTCGGCCCCTGAGCTACCGGTGAACGTGATGCGCTGCGCGGGAGCGGCCATGCGGACGACGCTACCGGTCGGGCTGGCGACGTGGTGGGGCGTGCTCAGCTGGCGGGCGCGTACACGACGCCCACGGTGCCCGCGCCGGTGTGCGCGCCGACCGACGGACCCACCTCGTAGCGCACGATCTCCACGATGCCCGGCGCGCCCGACAACCGTGCCTCCAACGCGTCGGCCAACGACGGGCGTACCGCGTCGCCGATGCCGGCGCGCAACGGGCGCGCCGCTGCGAGCGCGCACACGTGCGCGCTCATCGCATCGATCGCTGCATCGAGGTCGTCGGCGCGGACCAGCTCGCGCAGCCCGCTGCCGTCGAGCTCGAGGATCGAGGTCGGTACGAGATCACCGTCGACGGTTACGAAGCGCCCACCGCGCCGGGCCAGGTCGGGTACGCCGACGACGAAGACGCTGCCGGTGGCCGATGCAATCGAGTGGGCGGCTGCCGCGGCGACGTCGACCGGCTCGCCGCGCCCGAGCGCGTCGGCGGCCGACCACAAGGCGAGCGTCACCGGGAACGAGGCCAGGCCGGTGTCGATCACGGTCACCGCCACCGTGGCCATGCCGGCGGCGACGGTGGCGGCGGACACGGTGGCGGAGTAGTTCGAGCCGGTGTGGACCGACAGGACATGCTCGGCACCATCGCGTTCGGCTCGCCGGTAGGCGTCGAGGATGCTCCCCGGTGACGGTGCGGACGTCGCGACGACAGCACCGTCGGAGAGCCGCGCATAGAAGTCGTCGGTCGTGAGGTCGATGCCCTCGTGGTGCTCCACGCCGTCGAGGGTGATCGTCAGCGGCACGACGTCGACGGCGAAGCGCTCGCGCAGCGCCGGCGGGATCATCGACGCCGAATCGGTGACGATGCGGATCACGCCGGCCGCCGCGCAGCACGGAACTTCGCCAGGATCATCACCGAGCTGAGGAGGGCGAACAGGGGCAGTCCGACGGTCGGTTCCGGTCCCCATCCGTTCGGTAGCCGGCGCCGCCACCACAAGACCGCGGCGGCCACCCATGCGACCGAGGAGATCTGCATCGCCCTCTCGGCGTTCCTGCTGGCGATCGCGCCGACGGCGGCCACGGCGGCATCGGCCGGGAAGTAGGCGGGGAAGACGGCGAGGCACGCGCCGGCGCTGGTGGCTACCCCCTTGCCGCCCCGCCCGCCGTTCCATACCGGCACGATGTGGCCGGCCACGGCCGATGTCGCCGCGGCGTAGGCGCCGGCCGGCCCGGCCAACGAGCGGCCGACCGCTCCGGCGAGCGCGCCTTTGCCAATGTCGGCAACGAGTACGGCAAGCCCCCACCGGCGGCCGAGCACGGCGGCCGCGTTCGTCGCCCCCGGGTTGCCGCTGCCGGCCTGGCGCAGATCGGTGACCCGCTCGCCCGTCGACCCGTCGGCCTCGTCGCCCGAGCGGGAGCGGGGGGTGAGCGCGAGACGGGTGGCGATGTCCGCGGACGGGACCGTTCCTGCGAGGTAGCCGACCGCCGCCGCAACCGGTACGCGCCATAGCTTCGTGATCATCGAGCCCCCAGGTCGATCGTAGGCGGCTCGATCGTAGACGCCTGCTCGGTCGGCGTCGTCAGCTCGGGCTGGTGCTCGCCGGGGCGGCGCTGGTAGCGCGTCACGGACGATCGCCCCATGAGCAGCTCGGCGGCGACGGCGGCGAGCACGCCAGGTACCACGAACGAGGGCCGCCCACTCGTCTCGGCCACGAACATCACGGCGGCGAGCGGAACCCGGTAGCCGGCGCCGAGGAAGGCGGCCACCCCGACGAGCACGAAGAGCCCCCGCTCGCCGAGTCCGAAGGACTGGTGCACGAGCGCGCCGGTCAACGCGCCGCCGGCGACGAGAGGAACGAACAGTCCGCCGGTGCCCCCGCCGGCAACGGCCGCCGCGGT
>JAYUAM010000696.1:0-3521 GCA_043741295.1 Acidimicrobiia bacterium | reverse complement strand
GCTCCGGGTACGTGATCACGCCGTTCGTCTTCTGGGGCGGCGCTGACCCGGTGATCGCCGCCGACCCACGCGAGGTGCACTCGGTGCACCGCGTCGCGCTGCGCGAGCTGTGCCGGGCCGACTCCCCGCGGTTCGTGACGATCGCCGAGAGCGACCGCCCGGTGGTCCAGCTCCCGATCGGCGGCGACCTCATCCACGCACCGACCGGCGCCGTGCTCCTGCAGTTCCGCCGAGTGGCGATCGAAGGTGTCGACGAGCGGGTGGATCACCTCGAACAACCGGTGTTCGCCTGGGGCTGACGCCTCCGCCTGTGGCTCACGGGTCGCTCCGCGGCATCGTTCCGCATCGAGCAACGGCGTTCTGGTTTCCGCAACGTGGGCCTCACGCGTCCCGACCGCAGCGCCCTATCGTCGCACTCATGGGGATCACCAAACTTGGACACGTCGAGGTTCGCGTTCCCGACCTCGAGCTCTGTGCCGCCTACTACACCGAGGTGCTCGGCCTTCGCGAGGTGGCCCGCCAGGGCGACCACGTCTACCTCAAGGGGTGGGACGAGCACGACCACCACTCGGTCATCCTGACCTACGCCCCCCGATACGGCATCGAGCACGTGGCGTGGAAGGTGGAGGACGATGCCGACCTCGAGATCTACGAGACGCGGCTCGAGAAGATGGGCTGCCGCGTCGAGCGGCTCGCGCCGGGCGACGAGCTCGGCCAGGGTGACGCCATCCGGTTCGAGACGCCGAGCGGCCACAACATGGAACTCTTCCGCCGCATCGAGCAGGTCGGCAACGGGCTCCCCAAGTTCAACCCGCCGCCGCTGCCGATGGATCTCGTCGGCATCGCGCCGCCCCGGCTCGACCACTGCCTGCTGCTCGCCGAGAACGTGCCCGAGGCCGGGCGTTTCATGCAGGAGGCGCTCGACTTCCGCGTCACCGAGCAACTGATCTCGAACGAGGGCCACCAGCTCCTCGTGTTCCTCGAGCGCAGCCGCAGCCCGCACGACATCGCCTTCTCCCGGGGGCCCGACGGCGGGTTGCACCACTTCTCGTTCTGGCTCGACTCGTGGAGCGAGGTCGGTCGGGCCGCCGACATCCTGCGGCTCAACGGCGTCGACATCGACATCGGCCCCACCCGTCACGGAGTGACGCGCGGCCACACGATCTACTTCTTCGACCCGGTCGGCAACCGCAACGAGGTCTTCTCGGGCGGCTACCACGTCGACGTCGACCACGAGGTGATCACGTGGACCGAGGACCAGCTCGGGCGCGCGCTCTTCTACTACGAGAACCGCGTCGTCGAGTCGTTCGTGAGAATTCATTCTTGATGAGGTTCACATGAGTTCGCAGTTTCCTACGACGCGCGATGATGCACCGGCGTACCTGGCGCGCTACGAGAAGCGGCGGTCGGCGCCGACGGCCGCCGCGACCGCCGATCTTGTGGACAACAACGTGCCGAGCTTCCTCGCCCGGGCGCGTGAGCGCTCGGTGGAGCGTGCCCGGTTCGACCAGCTGACCGGCGAGGCGCCCTCCGACCGCTCCGAGGCGTTCGCCCGTGAGACGGTCGGGCCGCGCGAGCTGCAGTACCCCGAGCCGTTCCGACGCCGGCTGGCCGGCTCGGTCGACGTGCGGCTCATCCGCCACGGCCAGACGCAGGGCTACGTCACCGACGCCGCCCTCACGCCCACCGGCCGCTGGCAGGCACACCGCAAGGGCCAGGACCTCGCCAAGGGCATCAAGGAGGGGATGATCGTCAAGTTCCTCCACGCGCCGACGCCCCGCGCCAAGGAGACGGCGGTCGGCGTGCACGAGGGCGTGGTGCAGGCGATGGCGCGCTACGGCATCGAGGGAGCGACGATCGAGGAACCGTGCGTCGCGCCCGCGTTCGACAACTTCAAGGTCTACTGCGTCGGCCCCGATGGCCCTCGCGAGCTCGACGTCACCGCCGCCTTCACGTTCATGGCCGCGCTCGCCGACCAGTACAACGCCAGCGGCGACGGCCATCGACCCGGCTGGATGGTGGAGGTCGACCGCTTCTACCGCATCCAGATCGCCGGCGGTGACCCGATCACGCAGTGGCTGAACACCCCCATGCAGTACGTGGAACCGGCGGCCCTGGTGGTGCGGCGGTTCTGGAAGGGCATCGTCGAGGAGGTGCGCACCGCGACGGCGGCGAGTCCGGAGGAGACGCGCATCTTCGTGTGCACGCATTCGGGCCCGATCCGTGCCGTGGCCGCGCAGGCCGTCGGTCACGATCCGGGCGAGCCCTACAACGTCGAGGACGTGCGCATCCGCGTGATGGAGGACCTCGAACGGGCGATCGTCACCTACCGCGGGCGCGGCGTGGAGATCGAGATCCCGACCACGATCACCCCGTCCTGGTACGCCTGACCGTCCTGGTGCACCTGACCGCCGGGTGCACCTGACCGCCTGACCGCGTCGGTCAGCTCGCGAACTGGGCGGTGGCCAGCAGGGCGCCGTCCTCGTTCGTCACCCGCATCGCCCTGGCGTGCATCAACGCCGGATCGAGCGCTGCCGCCCACACGCCGGTGTGGATCTCGTCCTTCGTCCACGTGCCGACCACGACCCACGACCCGTCCGCGCGTTCCAGCTCGCACGTGCGTACGCCTGCCGTCGTGGGCGGTCGCAGCACCGACACGAGGATGTGCGGCCGCGGGTCGGCGACAAGATGCACGTCACCGACCGCGGCGCCCGTGGCGTTGTGGATGCTGGCCGTCCGTTCGACGCGCCCGCTCGTGCGGACGAGCATGCGGCCCACGACCATGCCGAGCGTCAGCGTGGCGACGAGCGCCAGAAGCGACGTGAGCAGGCGGGCGCGCCGGGCCCAACCGAGATCGGCAGCGGGCGCACCCATGCGGGCCAGCGCACGCGTCTCGAACCCCGCAGGCGGCTCCACCTGGGGGGCGAGCAGCACGAGCTGGTCGACGACGGCCACGAGATCGTCGAGGCGGGCCTGGCAGCGCCGACAGGACGCAGCGTGCTCGACCAGGGCGGTCCGTCGCGGATCGTCGACGAGCACGAGCGCGAGCTCGGCGGCATCGGTATCGAAGTCACTGCACGTGACGGGCACGTAGGCGCCGTTCACGACTCGGCCTCGACCAGCGCGTCACGCAACTTGCGCAGCCCGGTGCGCAGCCGCGTCTTGGCGGTGGGGATCGGCACGTGCTCGAGCGCTCCGATCTCGGTGGTGGTCCGGCCGGCGAGCGTGGCGAGGAGCACGGCGCGCCGCTGCTCGACGGGGAGCAGGTCGAGCTCGACGCGCAGGCGGCGGAGCTGGTCGGCCGCTACCGCGCTCGACTGCGGATCGGGTGCGTTCGACGGCGCGAGCATGTCGGCCACGTCCCACGGGTCGACCGGATGGGCCTTGCGCACCCGCATCGTGTCGATCGCCAGGTTCCGGGTGATGGCGAGGAGCCAGGTCGCAACCGAACCCCGGCGGCTGTCGTACGAACCGGCGTGTCGCCACGCCCGCTCGAAGGCCTGCTGGGCGATGTCGTCCGC
>JAYUAM010000695.1:0-8206 GCA_043741295.1 Acidimicrobiia bacterium | reverse complement strand
TGGCATGGAAGGGGTCAGGGGTTCGATTCCCCTCAGCTCCACGTAGCGGACGGACCCGGGCCCTGCGCCCGGGTCCCTGCGCGTCGGGGCGCTCGTGCTCAGCCCGCCGGCGCGCGGGCGTCGGCGATGTCGACGAGCAGGCCGATGTGGTCGGACGGTGGACCGATCGTCGGCGAGAGCTTGGCGACGCCGACCGCCCGCATCGACGTCGCCCGCAACGCCGGGCCGAGCCACACCCGGTCGAAGCGGGCCGACCGCTCGCCCATCCGCCACGTGTCACGAGCGGCCGGCGGCTCCCCGACCGCCGACCATGCATCGGTCAACGAAACCTCGTCGGCGACGTCGTCCCACTCGACATCGCGCAGGTTCGCATCGCCGCCGAAGACCGCTCGCCCACCCGCCTCCGCGACGAGCTCGTCGACCTGACGGATGCCGTCGACGCGCACCGCCGACTGCGGCGCGCCGCTGTCGAAGTGGGCCGTGATGACGCGCACCGGTGCGCCGCCGACGGCATCGGCGAGGTCGACGACGCGCAGCTCGCGCCCGTACCGGGATTTGCGCAGGGGAACGTCTTCGGTGGCGACGATGCGGGCGGGCGCCCTGACGGCCACAACATCGAAGTGGTCGGTCTCGGGCGCGTGGGCCGGATGCAGGACGTAGCCGGCACGCCCGAGGTGCGGACGCAGGTGAGCCTGGAACGTGTGGTGGGTCACCTCCTGGAGCAGCAGTACGTCGGGCGGCGACCACACCGGCCGCCGACCCCGCCCCAGCTCCACGAGCGTGCGCCCGGTGATGGCGAGGAAGACGGCCGCCTCCGCGCGGACGTCGACGTGCAGGCGCCCCAGCCCGTCCAGGTTCCACGTCAGCAACCGCACGAGCGCCATCATGGCCGGCGCCGGTGTCGTGGCGCACCGCTACCGTGCCCGTCGTGCCGTCGCCCGACCAGCCTGCGTTCCTGCGGACGATCGGACTTCGCAATGATGCGCCAACCGCCGGCTATCCGTACGCGCTGCCGGCCGTGCGCGGGCTCGATCGGTCCGCGCCGGCGCCCAGTTCGTGGTCGCCACGCACTCGCCGCTGCTCATGAGCCTGCCGGGCGCGCTGATCTACGAGCTGTCCGACGAGGGCATCGCGCCGGTCGACTACGACGACGTGCGTGCCGTCGCGCTGTGGCGCACCTTTCTGGCCGCGCCCGAACGGATGCTCGACCGCCTGCTCGCCGACACCGATCCGGAAGACGACTCAGACCCGGACCCGGCCGACGAGCGCTGATCCCGATCGGCCGGCTGCTTGGGTCAGAACGCGCGGCGGCGGCGGTTCCAGCGGCGCAGTGGGGCGATGGTCACCGCGGCGATGCCGGTGACGATCGTCGTCGACAGCGCCAGTCGGGGTAGCAGCGGGATGTCGAGGAGGTACGGCGACACGACGAGCGAGACGACCGCCACGACCGGGTAGATCCAGGCGACGTCGTAGAGGATCGAATGGACGACGGGACGTTGCGGCAGGAGGTGTTCGGGCGCCTGGAACCACTGGTCGACCCCGAGGGTGCGCTGCACCCTGGTCTCGGACACGAGGGGCTCCAGACGTTCGAGGCAGGCGGCGCGCTCGGGCGAGCGCTCCCAGCGGCGCAGGCTCACGGGGTCGGTGAAGCGGAACACGATCTGGTAGCGGCGCTCGCCGTACGGCGCGGGCCGCAGGACACCCGCCCCGAGAAAGCCCGGGAACGTGGCGAGCGAGGTCTGAACGTCGGTGGCCCATGCCTCGAACTCGGCTTCACGACCGGGCACGACGGCGCGCTCCACCGTCACGGTGACGGGATCGGCCCCGAGGCGGGGCAGTTCCATGGTGTCGAAGGATCCGGTCAGGCTCGGGGCAGTGCTCACGAAGCTGATTATGCGGGCCCGCGGGCATCGCCGTGCCTCGGTTCCGACGTTCCTTCGTCACACCGGAAGCGACGTCCGACACAGGTCGGTCGTCGAACCTCAAGACCTGGTCAGGGCGGACGGGCCCAGCTCAGGGAACGGTCAACTTGCGTCAGATCCCCGCACCGGTGAGGTGGGCTCCCAAGTCACCGACGGCACGTCGCGGTACAGCCGCTCGATGTCGTAGAACTCGCGCATCTCGGCCGAGAAGACGTGCACCACTATCGAGCCGTAGTCGATCAGAACCCACGACAGATCTCGGCGACCCTCAGTGCGCAGCGGCGCCAGCCCGACGAGCTCCTTCAGCTGCAGTTCGATCTCGTCGGCGATCGTGCGGACCTGGCGGGAGTTGGCACCGGTCGTGATCACGAAGTAGTCGGTGATCGCCAGGACCTGGCCGACCTCCAGGATCACGGTGTCGGTCGCCTTCTTGTCGTCGGCCGCCTGGGCGGCGAGGCGCGCCCACTCCTTGGCCTGTTCGAGCTTGACGATCGTTCTCACTGCCATGCGGTCCTGTTCCTACGTCGTGGCCGGCGTGTCGGCGGCCGGGGTGTCGGCATTCGGGATGCTCGTCGCCGAGGTCGGCGCCGTCGTGTTCGACGCCGCGCGTGCGGCGTCAAGCCCCAAGGTAACGGTCGCATCGACCCCGTCCACCGTCGGTCCGCCGGTCTGGACGGCGCCCGGCCTGATGTCGAGACCGGCGAGCGCGGTGCGGTACGGCTCGATGTCCGCCACTCGGGCAGCGTCGGCCACGAGCAGGAAGCTGGCGGTCGGCACGGTGCCGGCGTGATCGTCGATCATCACGATGTTCGCTCCGGCCACCAGAAGGGCACCGGCCGCCGCCGATGACAACGCCGGGTCGCCCGACGGATTGACGATGCGCAGGCGGGGGTGGCCGTCGAGCGCCGAGACCGCGCCGGGGAGCACTCTGGCGACGAGCGAGCGCAGCACTGTGGTGTCGGCGACGAGTTCCTCCCCCGGCCCCGTAGCCGTCTTCGGCTCGACGGCGACGGCGACCACCGTGGTGGCCGAAGCGGCCAGCGCGCCGAGCGCATCGAGCACCGAGGTGATCAACGGGCCGCTCGCGCCGACCTTCGGTGGGGTCAGCGTGCCCCCATCGTGGGGCGTTGCCAGCAGGGCGCTCCACACCTTGGTGTTCCGCGGGAGACGGGCGAGCTCGCTCTCGTCCGGCCCGTGGGCGGCGAGAACCGCCGCGACCGACGGTCCGTCGAGCGTGGCCGCTCCGGCCGGGCGCAGAATTCCGTCCCCAGGAGCCCCGGACGTCGCCCGCACGGTGTCGTCGAACGTGACCGACACGGGGGTGAGCGGAGCGAGGAGCGGACCGAGCACGTCCGGCTTCGCTTCGCCCCGAGCCGCCACGGTGATCAGCAGCGTCGTTTCGACCTCGGCCACCAGCTCGGTCAGTCCCCCGGACACGAATGCGGCATCGAGCCGCTTCCCCGACGCGCCGACCATCCCGACCGGCAGGACGACCAGGGTGCCGCCGCGCCCCGATGGGGCGACGGCCATCAGTGCGAGCGTCGCTGGCACGCCGGCCGGGTCCTCGACGACGAGCAGCGCCGCCGGCGTCGGCGGCAACGTGGTGATCGTCTTGCCGTCGGGCCCCTTGAACGTACGGGTGCTCGTCTCCAGGCGGCCCTGACGGCTGTTCGTCACGGTCCGCAGCCCGGCGCGCACGAGGAACGGAAGCAAGCCGGCGGCGAGGAGCGCGGGCAGGAGGAACACCAGGGTGCGGACAGGGTCTCGCAACAGGCGCGGAACGCGGCGGCGGGTGCCCGCCGGACGGGTCACCGGTCGCTCCCGTAGAGCCCGCGGGCGTTGACGATGGCGATGACCGCAGGAGGCAGGAGGAACTCGAGCGGTCGGCCATCGCGGACCCGGGCCCGCAGGTCGGTGCTCGACACCTCGAGGTGGGGGACCTCCACGCGGCGCCAGCGGAAGCCGGACGGCAGCGCTTCGCGCGTGCCGGGCCGGGACACCACGACCAGGGTCGACCGTTCGGCCACCTCCTCGTAGCGCTCCCAGGTCGTGATGTTGGCGGCGGCGTCCTCGCCGAGGATCGTGAACAGCTTGACGCCCCGGTGCCGCCGACCGAGATCGGCGAGCGTGTCGGCCGTGAACGACGGCCCGCCCCGGTCGATCTCGATCCGGTTGGCCGCGAGCCCGGGCACGCCGTACACGGCAGCCTCCACGAGCGACAGCCGATCGGCCGCCGAGCTGATGCGCCGGGTCCGTCGTTTCTGCCACGGGACGTTGGCGACCACGAAGTACACGAGGTCGAGCTTCAGGGCATGGCGGACGTTGACCGCCGTGACGAGGTGACCCAGGTGCGGAGGGTCGAACGTGCCGCCGAAAACGCCGAGGCGCAGCGGACGTTGCCGTGGCAAGGTGGAGGGCCGACTCGCCACGGCCGCGCAGTGTAGGCGGTCGGACCCGCCGGTTCCGTGCGAAACCGGATGCTCCCGGCGGGTCGTTCCGTCCGGTCATCCGGATCGGGCATCCAGGCGGGGCCCCCGTGCCGAATAGGACGGCGGACGCTCGTCACCCGGACGTCAGGTTTACGACGGCGGCAATCGGGTACGACCCGGCCGACGTAGGAGACCGAGAGCACCTGTTTTTGCTGCGGAGGCGACCAGTGCCCCACGTTGTGTCATAGGACACAGCACGAGGGGGAATGGCCGCCGCTATATGGCGGTTGGAGAGGCTTGTAATGAACGACACGCTTGGTATCTACCTCAACGACATCGGCAAGGTCCCCCTGCTCACGGCCGACGAAGAGCGCGAGCTCTCCCGCGTCATCGAAGCCGGGGTCAAGGCCAACGCCCAGATCACGGCCGGCGACACCGATCCGGCCCTCCCGAAGGCCGTCACCAGCGCGGCGAAGGCCAAGGACCGGTTCATCCGGGCCAACCTCCGTCTCGTGGTCTCCATCGCCCGCCGCTACCCCCTCCCCCAGGGCATGGACCTCGGTGACCTCATCCAGGAGGGCAACCTCGGCCTCGAACACGCCGTCGACAAGTTCGACTGGCGGCGCGGCTTCAAGTTCTCCACCTACGCCACCTTCTGGATCCGCCAGGCCATCGGTCGGGCCCTCGACCAGAAGGCCAGCCTCGTCCGCCTCCCGGGCGACCGTTCGGCGAGCCTGCGGGCGGCGCTGCGCCAGGTCTCCGGCAACGGTGACGAACTCGACGCCGACAACGCCCGTCTGCATCGCCTCTCGACGCCGGTCTCTCTCGACAAGCAGATCGGCGACGACGGCGACACGGCCCTCGTCGACCTCATCCCCAACTCCTTCGGCACGCCGGAGGACGCGGTCATCGCCAACGTCGAACACCAGTTGCTCGACGACCTGCTCAGCTCGCTCGACCGTCGGGCGCGCTTCGCCGTCGAGGCGCGGTTCGGCCTCATCGACGGGAACAAGCGCTCCTTCCGTGAGGTTGGTGAAGACCTCGGCGTCACCGCCGAGGCCGCCCGCCGGCTCGTGCAACGAGCGGTGACCGGCCTGCGTGATGACGCCGCCAAGATCCTGGCTGCCTGACGGTTCCCCCACCGTCCGGCCAGGCCGTCCTCCCCGGGTCCCCCACCCGGGTCGAGGGCCTGTGACTGCCGCTGCAGCTCGACCCCCCGGAGCTGTGGCGGCGGTCCGCGTTTTGGGCTCGTGTCGCGGGCGACACCGTGAACGACGTTGCGTCCGGGGAGCGCGACCCGCCACGCTGTAGCCGTGGCAACCTCGTGGTCCCCGTCGTCCTGGCATTCGTTCCCGACGGAACAGCAGCCGGACTGGCCGGACGAGGCTGCCCTCGACCGGGCCCTCAAGCAGGTCGCCTCCTTCCCCCCGCTGGTCTTCGCCGGCGAAGCCCGCTCGCTCATGACCTCGCTCGGCCACGTCAGCGCCGGAAACGCGTTCCTACTGCAGGCCGGCGACTGCGCCGAGAGCTTCGAGGCGTTCAGCGCCAACGACATCCGCGACAAGCTGCGGGTGATCCTCCAGATGGCCGTGGTGCTCACCTATTCGCTCGGCGTACCGGTGGTGAAGGTCGGCCGCATCGCCGGCCAGTTCGCCAAGCCCCGGTCGGCGGCGACCGAGCGGGTGAACGGCGAGGACCTGCCGAGCTTCCGCGGCTACATCGTGAACGACCCGACGCCCACCGCGGCGGCCCGCACGCCCGACCCCGAGCGCCTCGTGCAGGCCTACCACCAGTCGGCCTCCACCTTGAACCTGTTGCGGGCGTTCTCCAAGGGTGGGTTCGCCGACCTCTCCCGGGTGCACGCGTGGACGCAGGAGTTCGTCGCCACGAGCCGAGAGGGCCGCCGCTACGAGGCGATCGCCACCGAGATCGAACGGGCACTGCGGTTCATGCAGGCGTGCGGCATCGATCTGGAGGCCTCGGCCCAGCTCCACCAGGTGGACGTCTACACGAGCCACGAGGCCCTGCTGCTCGGCTACGAGGAGTCGCTCACGCGGCAGGATTCCCTCACCGGCACCTGGTACGACTGCTCGGCCCACATGCTCTGGGTCGGCGAGCGGACGCGTCGGCTCGACGGCGCCCACGTGGAGTTCCTGCGCGGCGTCGGCAACCCGATCGGCTGCAAGATCGGGCCGACCACGAGCGCCGACTACATCATCGAGCTGTGCCAGAAGCTCAACCCGTCGCGCGTGCCGGGCCGATTGACGCTCATCAGCCGGATGGGGGCCGAGAAGGTGGGGAGCGCGCTCCGGCCACTGCTGGCAGCGGTGCGCGACGCCGGCCATCCGGTGGTGTGGTCATGCGACCCGATGCACGGCAACACCTTCGCCGCGTCGAACGGACGCAAGACGCGCCACTTCGAGGACGTGTGCACCGAGCTGGGTGGCTTCATCACCGCGTGCCGGGCCGAGGACGCGTGGCCGGGTGGCATCCACATCGAGCTCACCGGCGACAACGTCACCGAGTGCCTCGGCGGCGCGGAGGCGATCCTCACCGCCGATCTCGACGACCGCTACGAGACGGTGTGCGACCCGCGTCTGAACGGCCGCCAGTCGATCGACCTCGCGTTCCGCGTGGCCGAGCTGATGCGCGCCTGACCGTCCCGATGCGTGGACCGTCGTTCGCCCCGTTCCGAGTGCGCGTCTTCGCGCTGTTCTGGGCCGGGTCGTTCGTGTCGAACATCGGCACGATCATGGAGCAGTTCGCCCTCGGCTACTACGTGCAGCAGCGCACCGGCCAGGCGGCCTGGAACGGCACGGTGGCCGCCCTCGGCTTCCTGCCCGTAGCGCTGCTCGGGCCGGTGGGCGGTGTGCTCGCCGACCGGGTGAGCCGACGCCGGCTGCTGATGGGCTCGACCGGCGTCTCGCTCGTCCTGGCGGCGATCATGACCGCGGTCGTGGCGACGCATCACGGTGCGCCGGCGATCATCGCCCTCATCTCGTTCCTCACCGGCTGTGCGAGCGCCATCGGCTTTCCCGCGTTCCAGTCGATGCTCCCCGACCTCGTGCCGGCCGACCAGCTGGTGGCCGCCATCGGGCTGTCGACGGCGCAGTGGAACCTGGCGCGAGTGGTCGCGCCGGCGCTCGCCGCGGTGACCGTCGCCGTGGCCGGTGTCGCCACTGCGCTGGCGATCAACACGGTGAGCTTCCTCGCCGTCATGGCCGTGCTCCTGGTGGTGCACCTGCCGGCGCCGGGCGGCGCGACCGCCGGGCTCTCGATCCGCGACGCGACGGCGCGGGCATGGCGTTACGCCCGACGCGATCCCGCGCTGCGGGTCACGACGACGCTGGCCGGCATGAACAGCTTCTTCGGGTCGGCCTACATCGGTCTCATCCCCGCTGTGGCCCGCAAGGTGCATCACGGTGGCGCGGTGCTCACCGGCTGGCTGGCCACGGCGATGGGCCTCGGCGCGGTCACGGCCGCGCTCTCGCTCGGGAGCCTCGTCGGACGGTTCGGCGTGCGCCGCGTGCTGCTCGGCGCGTCGACCGCGCTCCCGCTCGCCACGATGCTCTACGCGTTGGCGCCCGGCCGGGGCGCAGCGCTCGTGACGTTGGCCGTGCTCGCCTTCTGCTACATGAGCGCGCTGTCGTCCGTAACGTCGGTGACGCAGCTGCGGGCCCCGGCCGAGCTGCGCGGCCGGCTCATCGCGGTCAACACGGTGATCCTCGGCCTCGCCTACCCGGCCGCCGTCACGCTGCAGGGCAAGCTCGGCGACGTCTTCGGGCTACGACGGGCGATCCTCGTCTTCGGGCTCGCCCATGCCGCGGTACTCGTCGGGTACCGGCTGCGCCGGCC
>JAYUAM010000694.1:0-1347 GCA_043741295.1 Acidimicrobiia bacterium | reverse complement strand
TCGGCCACCGGGTCGGCGACCTCTACCGGCACCCGCACCACGGTCCCCGTTGTGACACCGACGACGAGCCGCACGACGCCCCCGCCGGTCGCGACCACGGCGCCGCCTACCGTGACGCCGGCACCCACTGCCCCCTCACCAACCGAGCCGCCGACGCCGCCGCCCCCGCCGACCACGCCGCCGCCGCCGCCACCCACGACATCGGGGGCGAGCTGTTCACCGTTCTCGTGGCGTCGCTACGCCGCCGGCCCAAACAGCTTCTCTGTCAAGCTGTGCCCGGACGACACCGTCCGCTTCTTCCCCGGGTCGGCCAAGGTTGCTGTCGGATACTCCGTCACCGTGAACCAGCCCGGCCCGCCGTCCGTGGAGATCACGTTCTCCGGGACCGATTCCCAGGGCCGGCCCTTCGCGCGGTACCACTGCGTCGTATCGATACAGGACAGCTTGACCAACGTGTGCGACTGAGTCGGTCTGACGCCTACGCCTGCTTGAGCAGGATGACCTCCACGACCAGGGGGCCGTGGACGCCGAGGGCGATGATCTGTTCGATGTCGCCCGAGCGTGACGGGCCGGTGATCAACGCGATGTTCGACGGTAGGTCCACCGAACCGAAGCCGCGCAGCACCTCGGCCGTCGAAGCCACGATGCGGCTCGCCGGGAGCACGCACAGGTGCACGGGCGGGAGCAGGCTCGCCGTGCGGCCGCCGGCCTGACCCGAATGCTGCACGACCGTGCCCGTCGTGGCGAGGGCGGCCATGGCGCTCGTGATGCCGAGGTCGGCGTCGGCGCTGGCGTCCTTGCTCACCGGCAGCGCGGTGATGCCCATCGGCGTGAGCAGCGCGGCCACCGCCTGCGCCTCGGGCTCGTTCGACACCACGATGCGATGGACGCCGTGGCGCTCGACGAGGGCAACCAGGATCTCGGCGACCGCCGGGTCGTCGACCGTGGCGGCGTCGACCTCGTGCACCACCGCCTTGGCCTCGGTTGCGTTGCGTACGAACGACCCGACGAGATCGGCGGGGTCGAGCCGGTCGGAGATGGCGAACGGCACGCCGTCGATCGGCCCGGGCAACGGATGGGCGAGGTTCTCGGGCGTACCGAGCGCGGCGCGCTCTCGCAACCGCCCGATGAAGGCCGCACGGTCGCCCGTCTCCATCGTGCTCACCTGCCCGGCTCCCGCCCGCGGCCCGGCGTCATCTCGCCGGCGTTCCAGCGTTCGGTGAAACTGCGCGCCGCCGGCATCGGTGGGTTGCGGCCGTCGGCCCAGTTGCGCAGCCCGGGCGCCAGATGCGAGAACCGGGCCAGCGGGCGCCCGACGGCGATCGCCTTCATCGACGCGCGGTAGGT
>JAYUAM010000693.1:0-8213 GCA_043741295.1 Acidimicrobiia bacterium | reverse complement strand
TGTGGGTGGCTTCCACCGGGAAGCGTTCGACGGCCATTGGACTCCCCCGCGGCGATCAGCCGGTGCGACGCGCGCACCGCGCCCGTCGATCCTGACCGTACCTGACACGTATGTCAGAATGCGAGCCGCAGCGAACGAGCATCGGTCGGATCGGCCGACGGGCAACGGGGGAACAGGTGTCGAAGCCACTCGAAGGGGTCCGCGTTCTCGAGGTCGCGGCATGGACGTTCGTCCCTGCCGGCGGGGCGATCCTCGCCGACCTCGGGGCCGAGGTCATCAAGGTCGAGCCACCGAGCGGCGATCCCCAGCGGGCGTTGAAGAACCTTCTGAACCTCGACAAGAACGGACCGAACCCGTTCAACGAGGTGCCGAACCGCGGCAAGCGCAGCATCACGATCGACCTCACCAAGCCCGAGGGCCACGCCGCGATCCTGAAGATCGCGTCGATCAGCGACGTGTTCCTCACCAGCTACCTGCCCGAGGTGCGCCAGAAGCTCGGTCTCGACGTAGAGCACGTGCGCGCCGCCAACCCGAAGATCATCTACGCCCGCGGCTCCGGTTGGGGCAGCAAGGGCCCGATGAAGGACACCGGCGGCTACGACCTCGCTGCCGGCTGGGCGACGTCCGGCCTCGCCCAGCGGCTGCTCGACTCGATTGGCGACGACGCTCCGCCGCCGCAACCGCCGGCGTTCTACGACCTGCAGGGCGGCAACACCCTCGCCGGTGCGATCTCGATGGCGCTGTTCAAGCGTGAGCGCACAGGCGAGCCGTCGATCGTCGACGTCTCGCTCATGAACGTCGGCATGTGGTCGATGTGCCCCGACCTCGTCTCCGCGCCGTGGGCGCCGCCGATGATCCCGAAGCGGGCGACGCCCGGCAACCCGCTCACCAACTGGTACAAGACCTCCGACGGGCGCTGGATCTACCTCGTGCTGCTGCAGGCCGACCGCTTCTGGGGAGAGCTCTGCCGGGTCATGCAGCGGCCGGAGCTCGAGCACGACGAGCGCTTCGCCAACATGGGCGTGCGCTTCCAGAACAGGGAGGAGTGCGTTCGCACCCTCGACGAGATCTTCGGTGCTGCCGACCTGGCGGAGTGGCGCCGCCGCCTCGCCGACTTCAGCGGCGTGTGGGCCCCGGTGCTCGACGTGAAGGAGGTGCACCAGCACCCGCAGATCGAGCCGAACGGCTACCTGCCAAAGCTCACCGACAACGACGGGGTGGAGTTCCGCATCGTCGCCTCGCCGATGTCGTTCGACGACGAGCCGACGGTGCCCCAGGGTCCGGCGCCCGAGCTCGGCCAGGACACCGAGGTGGTGCTCATGGAGGCCGGGCTCGACTGGGACGAGATCAGCGCGATCCGCGACGCGGGCGCCCTCGGCTGAGGGGCCTGACGGCTCCGGGCTACGAGAGAGCAGACACGCCGCTCGCCTCGTTCGCCGGCAGCTCCGACGTCGCCAGCACCGACGTCGACGGCACCGACGTCGACGGCTCGGCGGCGCGCACGAGCCACGTCACGAACACCAGCGAGGCGGCGCCGATCAGCATCGTGACGCGCTCGCCGATCGCGTCGGCGAGCACCCCGGACAGCAGGGATCCGAAGACGACGCCGCCGCTGAGCACGACGAACCACACGGCGACGAGTCGGCCCCGGAACGCCGGGCTGGCCAGCAGCTGGGTGAGCGACAGGGTCGACACGATGCTCCCCATGAACCCGATGCCGGCGGGGAACACGGCCACCAGCACGACGGCCGGCACCGGCACCGCCATCGCCGCCAGCGACACGGTCATGAGCGCGGAGGCGTTGCGCAGCAGGCGGAAGCTCGGGGCTCCGAACCGGCTGGCGAGGAACAGCGACGCGATGAGCGCGCCGACGCCCCGCACGGTCGTGAGCGCGGCGAACAGGCCGGAGCCACCGCCAAGGTCCCTGGCGAGGATCGGCAGCAGCACGTCGACGCGGTACGCGAGCAACGACCCGACGGCGAGGGTGGACAGCAGCAGGCGG
Source organism: Acidimicrobiia bacterium (assembly GCA_043741295.1). GTDB lineage: Bacteria > Actinomycetota > Acidimicrobiia > Acidimicrobiales > Ilumatobacteraceae > JAYUAM01. The sequence goes on along the minus strand of JAYUAM010000693.1, from coordinate 6,211 downwards.
ATATCGGCCCGCGTGCGCAGGTGCGCGAAGCCGGCGCGCACCGAGGTGTCGACGCCGACGGGTCGGGGCCGCACGATGAGCGTCGACGGGCGGATCATCGCGATGGCGCCGAGCAGCACCGCGTAGCTCGCAGCGTTCACGGCGAAGCACCAGGCGATGCCGACCGTTCGGATGAGCACCGCTCCCACCGCCGGACCGACGACCAGTCCGAGTTGGACGAGGGCGCTGTTCGTGGCGATCGCGTTGGGCAGTTCCTCGTCGCCGACCAGCTCGTTCAGCAGCGTCTGGCGTACCGGACGGTCGAGCGCGCCGCCCACGCCGTTCCAGAGGGCGAGCGCCACGAGCGACCACATCGACTCGGCGTGGAGCGACACGAGCACGGCGAGTGCCAGCGCCTGGGCGCCGAGTAGCGCCTGCAGCACGATCACGGTGCGACGCGCGTCGAAGCGGTCGGCCACTGCTCCGGCCCACGCCCCGAACAGCAGTGACGGTACGAACATCGCTGCGCTGACGATGCCGACGTCGGTGCCGCTCCCCGTGCGTTGGAGAACGAGCCAGGCGAGCGCGACGTTCTGCAGCCACGTGCCGGCGATCGACGCCAGCTGCCCGACCGCGTAGTACCGGAAGTTGACGTGGCGGAACGCCGGGAACCGAGTGTCGGCCACGCCGGACACGGTTCCCTACCGGTCGCTGGTCAGCAGCATGCAGCCGCCGAGCGGGCCGCCACCCGCACCGACCACAGCGACCTCAGCCCCCTGCACCTGACGGCCGACCGCCTCACCGCGGAGCTGGGCACACGCCTCGTAGAGGTACCCGTAGCCGTGCAGCCGGCCGCCCGACAGCTGGCCGCCGTTCGTGTTCAGCGGCACCTGGCCACCAAGCCCGATGCGGCGCTCGCCTTCTTCGAGCCAGGGCCCGGCCTCGCCCTTCGGGAAGAAGCCGAGCGCCTCGAGCCAGGTGACGGTGAGGAAGGAGAAGCCGTCGTACAACTGAATCGTGTCGACGTCGTCGACCGTAAGGTCGGTGCGCGCCCACATCATCTTCGTGCAGTCGTGGGCCGCCGTCTCGGTGAGGTCGGCCCTCTGGTCCCAGCTGTTGCGTCCGGTGAGCGCGGAGCCGATGGCCTCGATCCTGACCACCTGCTTGAGGTCGGGCGCGGCGTCGGCACGAGAGACGACGACGGCGCACGAGCCGTCGCACGGGATGTCGCAGTCGAACAGGCCGAGCGGGTACGACACGATGCGGGCGTTCAGGTAGTCGTCGAGCGTGAGCGGATCGCGGAAGATCGCCTTGTCGTACAGGGCCGCGTGCCGGCGCTGGTTCAGCGGGATCTGGCCGAGCTGGGCCCGCGTCATGCCGAACTCGTGCATGTAGCGCTGGGCATAGGTACCGACCCAGTTGGCGGCAGACACGGCGTGGAACGGGACCATCCACTGCATCGAACCGCCGACACGGACGCCCCCCGATCCGACGACGCTCGCCCGCCGCTCCGCGGTCTGGGCGCTCGACTCGGTGACCGTGCGGAAGACGAGCACGTGGTTGGCGAGACCGGCGCACACGGCGGCGACGGCGTTGAAGACCGCACCCAGCTGCGCCGGCACCTCGCCGCCACCCGAGAACCAGTTGAGCTTCAGGCGCAGCGCGTCCTGCACGTCGTTGATGCCGCACGGCGACATGCCCGGCGACGCGTCCGTCAGCCCGGGGTACGTGGCGAGCCCGTCGATGTCGTCGCGCGACAGACCGGCGTCGGCGATCGCCTGCATCGCCGACTCGACGGTGAGCGACAGGCCGGTGCGCCCGAGCTTGCGGCCGACCGCCGAGCGACCGATTCCCGAGATGACCGCGTCGCGCTCACCGATGCGCTGGCCGATGTAGCGGCTCGGGCTCACGCGACGACCTCCGAACCGACCGGGCGGAACAAGGGCAGGTAGACGTCCTCGACCTGGAGGAACGTGACCTCGACGGCCTGATCGACGGTCACCGCCTCCGGGGCGACGTCGACGAGCCGCGTAGTGAGCTGCACGCCCGGGGCGTCGTCGAGCCGAACGACGGCGACCACGTAGGGCACCTTCATGTCCGGCGCCCACGGCTGCACGTTGACGCTGAACCCCTGCACGGTCGCCCTGCCTGACACGACCTCCGCGCCGACGTCGATCGAAAGGCACTCCGGGCAGACCGGGGCCGGCGGGTGGAACCAGGCTCGACACGAGCGGCACCGATGGATGTGGAGCTCGCCGTCCACGCCGCCCTGCCAGAAGGCGGCCGTGTCCTCGGTGACCAATGGCAACGGCTGGAAGCTCACGGACGGTCTCCTTGCTCAGCGGGCGACGGCCCGGCGGCGCCCCGCGCGTCGACGTTCCAGTTTGACACGAGCGTCAGAAGTTCCCGCGGTCGACCCTCGTCGCCACTAGCCTGCACCCGGTCGGAAGGCGCGCGCCCACAGGCGCGGCATGGACGGGAACCTGGTGAGCGAGGCATTCACACGACGGGCCAGCTACGGGCCGAGCAGTCCGACGGTGGGGACGCGCGGCGCCAAGACACGCCAGCAGATCGTCGAAGCCGCGTTGCGATCCTTCACCGAGAAGGGCTTCCACACGACGGCGGTCGAGGACATCGCCACGCTCGCCGACACGTCCCGGGCCACGCTGTACCAGTACTTCGAGAGCAAAGAAGCGATCTTCATCGAGCTAATGCACGAGTCGGGCGGGGCGCTCGTGCGCGTGACACGTCGCCTCGGACCGCTCGGACCGACGGCAGATGGGTACGACAACCTGCACTGGTGGCTCGGCGAGTGGGCGTGGGTGTTCGATCGCTACTCGGCGATCTTCATCGAATGGGCCAACGTGAACTCGCCGAACGCGCCCTTGCGGCGCAAACTCGAGCAGTTCGTCGACTTCCACGTCGAGCAGTTCGGCAAAGCGCTTCTCGCCGCCGGCTTCCCGCCCGAGACCTCGACGGCCTCGTCGATCCTCGTCCTCGCGCTCGTGAGCCGGTTCAACTACATCCGCCACGTGTACCGCCCAGGACTCACCGAGACGCAGATGCTCGACAGCCTGACGACGGCGCTCCAGCTCCACCTGTTCCCCGGGACACCGGACAGCGAGCTCGCCGCCGGCCCGCGCAGCGCAGACCGCCCGAGCGCACTCCGGCGCGACCTGCCGCCGATGCCCGACATCGGTCCGCTCGCCAGCCTTCCTCCACGCCACTCGATCGTCGCGCCGACCCCGTTCGCCGGGTTGAGCCCGCAGGCGACGCGCACCGTTCGCCACCTGATGGACGGCGCCGCGCGCGTCTTCGCCGACAACGGCTACGACGCCACGAGCATCGACCAGATCGTCTCGGAGGCCGGTCTCGCGCGCGGCACCTTCTACCGGTACTTCGCCGACAAGCTGGCGATCATCATCGCGTTGTCCGCCGAGGCGGCGGCGATCATGGCGCCGATGTTCGTGCAGTTCGACATGGTCGCCGGCGATGGTGCGGCGCTGCGCCACTGGCTCGGGCGGTTCCTTGACGCGCAGCACCGCTACGCAGGGGTCCTGCGCGCCTGGACCGAGGGCTTCCCGATCGAGCCGGCCCTGCTCGCCCCCGCCGCCGATGTCGTCGACGCCATCGGTCAGGCCATCCGCGCTACGTTCGGGCCGCGTCGGCCATACCCGCTCGATCGCCGGGCGGCCGGCATGCTGTTCGCCGGTCTCGTGGAGCAGTTCCCGAACGAGGGCAAGGGCAGCCACTACGAGCTCGACCGCGAACAGGTGATCGAGACACAAGCGCTGTTCGTCGAACGCGTGTTGCTGCCGCGAGCCTGAGCTGCGCCCGCCATCGTCGCTCATCCGGTGATGTCGCGCGGCTTCATGCCCTGCTCGGCGAGCCGTTGACGCAACGCCGATGCGTCCGACGTCTTCTCCAGGATCGACATCACGTCGGCCGACATCTGCAGGTGCTGCCGCATCCCCATCTGCTCCCAGGCGCGGATGAGCAACGACTTGGTGCCCATCAGCGTCGAGAGCGGCGCCCGCGCGATGTTGGCGGCCATCGCCTCCACCGTCGCTTCCAGGTCGGCGGGCGGCACGACCTGGTTGACGAGCCCGTACCGCTCGGCCTCGGCGGCGGAGAGCGTGCGCGCCGTGTAGAGGTACTCGGCGGCCCGCTTGCGGTTCATGAACGTCCACGGCTCGACCATCGTCTCGCCACCGGGGAACCCGAGCCCCTGCACGAGCGGCATCTGGAAGTAGGCGTCCTCTGACGCGATCGTGATGTCGGGGAGGTACGCCCAGTACGTGCCGCCACCGATGCAGTACCCGTGAACCTGGGCGATCATCGGCTTGGGGAACTCGAAGAACCGCAGCGTCGGCCAAAGGAACAGGTCGCGGCTGCCCAGCCAGTTGGAGCCGATGGCGTCGTTCGAGCGCACGAACTCGGGGTAGGAGTCGGGCCCGGCGATCACGTGACCCGAGCAGAAGCCCTTGCCGTTCGCCTTCAGAACGACGACCTTGATCGCCGCATCGTGCTCGGCGAGCTCGAGGCACTCCGTGACCTGCCACACCATCTCGGACGACTGGGCGTTCGCCTTCTCCGGCCAGTTCAGGACGATGTGCGCGATCGCCCCGTCGGTCTCGTACAGGACCTTGCCCAGATCGCGTGATTCCACGTTGCCCCCGACGTGCTCGACTTGACGGATGTGTCAGATCGTCGGCAGGGTAGCGTACCGATTCGAGGAGGGGCCATGGCCGCTGCACCACCGCCGCCACTTGTGGATGACCCGCTGACGGCGTTCTTCTGGGACGGCGCGCGCCGCGGCGAACTGTGGATCCAGCGGTGTCGAGCCTGCGGCACCTACATCCACCTCCCCCGTCCCGTGTGCCGAGTGTGCCGGTCGTTCGACCTCGCCGGCGAGCGGGTGTCGGGGCGCGGCACGCTGTACAGCTGGACGCAGACGTTCAAGGCCTTTCACCCGTTCTTCGTCGATCGTGTGCCCTACGTGCTCGCCACCGTTGCACTCGTCGAGCAACCCGGTCTGCACCTCGTGACGAACCTCGTCGGCATCGATGCCGATCGCGTCGCCGCGGACGCCACGCTCGACATGGAGGTCGAGGTGGCGTTCGACGAGGTCGCGCCCGGCTACGTGCTGCCCGTGTTCCGCCCGCTCGCCACCACCACGGCTGCCGGAGCAGCCTCGTGACGCGGCTGGTCGCCATCGTCGGCGTCGGGTACTCCGACGTCGGGCGCAACACCGGACGCAGCGAGCGTCACCACGCCGCCCAGGCCGCCGTGCGGGCCCTCGACGACGCCGGCCTCACGGCGGCGGACATCGACGGTGCGTCGACCTGGGGTGGCGACGCCGTCGACTTCGCCTGGATGCTCGGGTTCGACCGATTGCAGTGGAGCCTCAACGTCGGCACCTCGCCGGCCTTCATCACACCCGCGTACCACGCCGCCATGGCGATCGCCCACGGCCACGCCGAGACGGTGATGGCGTTCCGCATCATGATGCAGCAGCCTCCCAGCGCCGCCCTGGCCGCCGGGTCGGCCATGCTCGGCACGCCCAGCGCCGTCGACACGCAGTTCCAGTACCCGTTCGGCGAGTTCTCCCCGACCCAGTGGGCCGGCCTGCTGATGAACCGGTACCTGCACGAGACCGGTGCCACCGAGGATGCCTTTGCCCGCTTCGCCGAGGTGCAGCGCGGCTACGCCCTGATGAACCCCGACGCACTGCAGAAGACGCCGCTCACCGCCGACGACTACCTGGCACTGCCCTACATCACGCGACCGCTGCGAATCCTCGACTGCGACTACCCGTGCGACTCCGGTTCGGCGGTGATCTTCACCACCGAGGAGCGGGCGCGCGACCTGAGGAAGCCGGTCGTGCTCGTCGACGCATCGGCCCTCTCGGCGGTCCACGACATGAACTTCGCGGTCATGCCCGACATGGTGCGCACGTCACCGGCCCACTGCGGCGAACTGCTCTGGTCGCGCACCGATCTCACACCCGGGGACGTCGACACTGCGCACCTGTACGACGGGTTCAGCATCATCACGTTCCAGTGGCTCGAAGCACTCGGCCTGTGCCCGCCGGGCGGCGCCGCCGACTTCGTGCTGTCCGGCGGCACTGGGCTCGGCGGCAAGGTCCCGACCAACACCGACGGCGGGGCGATCAACGTCGGTCGCCGCCACGGTGCCAACTTCTGCATCGAAGCGGTGCGCCAGCTGCGCG
>JAYUAM010000692.1:0-18316 GCA_043741295.1 Acidimicrobiia bacterium | reverse complement strand
GGCCCTGCAGGCCCAGCTCCGCGCCCATCTGGTTCCACACCGCGGTGTCGTAGCCCTCGGTGGTCTCCATCATGCGACGGACCTCGGTCTCGGGGCTCTTGGCGTCGAGGAACGAGCGGACGGTCTTGCGGAGCTCTTCCTGCTCCTCGGAGAATGCGAAGTTCATACCGAACAGCCTGCCGTTCCGCCCCCGCCGCATCAACCGACGTTGCGTACACAGATGTACACGTCGGAGTAGGGTGGGCGCTGTGGACCACATCGGCATCCGTGACCTGCGGACGAACCTCGCCGCCCTCGTGGAGCGGGCACGGGCCGGCGAGCGGGTCGTCGTCACCGTGAACGGACGGCCGGCCGCCCAGCTCGGCCCGCTGGATCCGGGAGCTGGCCCGACCACCCTCGACGACCTCGCCGCCCGCGGCATGGTGGTGCTCCCCCGCCGCCGCGATCGGCCCGACCCGGCCACCAACGTGGAGCCGTGGGCCGGCGTACGACTCGACCGCATCCTGCGCGAGATCCGCGGCCGGTGACGCCGGTGACCCGCCCCGTGAGCGCCCCGTGAGCGCCCCGTGACCCTCGTGCTCGACACGAGCGCGCTGCTCGCCCGCTTCGTCGACGGGCCCGAGCGGGCCGTGGTGCTCGCGGCGATGGAGGCCGACCGCGACTGGTGCGCCTGTGCCCTCGCCCTCACCGAGGCGTTGATGCTCGCCGAGCGCGTGACGGGCGACGGCTTCGTGGCCGACGAGCTGCGCCGGGCGCTGCGCGACGACTGGGAGCGCGTCGCCGTCGTCCCCCTCGACGACGCCTGCCTCGACCGGGCGGGCGAGCTCGGTCGGCTGCACCCACTGCGCACGGTCGACGCGCTCCACCTCGCCGCCGCCGACCGCCTGCCCCGACCCGTGCGCTACTGCACGTTCGCCCCAGACCAGATCCCCGTCGCCCTCGCCCTCGGCTTCGACGTCGTGTCGACCTGACCCGGCACGCGGATCGGCCCGCCTCCCCGAGGAGAGGCGGGCCGATTCACGACTGCGGGATCAGACGACGTCAGTCGTCGCCACCACCACCACCACCGCCGAACTTCAATGCGCTGACCCGCGTGCCCCAGTTGGCCAGGGCGGTGCGCGTGCGACCACAACTCCCGATGGGGCTGGTCAGGTACTCCGCGAGCGTGCACGACTGCTCGATCGACTCGCTGGCGATCCACAGCGTGTCGCCGTCCATCGCGGTGGCGCCGTAGTCGCCCCAGCGCGGCCGGCCGCCACCGAGTGAGTACTCGGTGAACCCGTCCTGCGGTCCCTTGCCCTCGGACGCGATCGTGATCGCCGACTTGGCGTCGTCGCTCCGTCCGATCGTGGCGTAGCCGGCGCTCGGATAGTGATCGGTGCCGCTGACGGTCAAGGCGATGACGAACTTGCCCGACGACGTGAGTCCAGCAGATGGGTACGTGACGTCGTTGCCGGCGAGCGCGAGGTAGCCCGTGCGGTCGACCTCCGCTTCGAGCTTGCCATCCCCGGCTTCGGCCTTCACCTGCATCCACAGCACGCCGGCGCGAGTCTGCCCGCCGACCGACAGCGCGGTGCCGAGCGCGCCGTACAGCACGCCATCCGAGGCGATCACCTGGCCCATGCGGGTGTCGCTCGCGTCGAGAACACCCTCCACGTCACCGGTCGGTGCCACGCCGAACAGCGCCTCACCGCAGTTCGTGCCACGGAACGCGCCGGTGGTGTCGGCGAGGCACTCGCCGAGCGGGATCGGGCCCGCCTTCTGCGTCGCCTTCGGCGGCAGGGCGTACGTATCGGCCTTGATCAGCCTGTTCGTCAGCTTCACGCGGGGCGACGCCGACTCGAGCGAGCGGGTGTTGGTGGCCGCCCACACGCCGATGCGGTTCTCGGTCGGGGCGAAGTTCCCCGTCTCGGAGCCGTCGCCGAGCGTCGAGCTGAGGAAGAACTCGATGCCCTTCGCCTTGCCGGCCGGCGAGATCGCCGGGATCACGGTGAAGCTGTTGAACGGGCCGAGCTTCGGACCCTCGAACGTCACCAGTTGGCCGGGCGTGCCGTTGGCCAGCGAGCGCTTCGAGATGCCGATGATCTGCGAGCCGTTGTACAGGCTGCCCTGCGACGCCGTCGTGGCATCACCGAAGAACGAGTACTCGTTCGTGGTCACCCACGCGCCGTACTTGTCGAAGCCGATGTGCGGGTAGTCGCCGATGCAGGCGGCCGGGTTCGTGCGGCCCGGCGTGACGTCGGGATCGGGCGCGCAGTGGTGGTCGGGCGTGCCCTCGGTGCCGTCGTTCTGCACCGGGAGCTTGTAGCGGAACCAGGCGCCCAACGGATCGGAGGTCGTCGAGACGGCCACGTCGAGGCGGTTCTTGCCGGTGAAGTTCCCGGTCCTCGGATCCTGGTCGAGGGTGAGCACGACCATGTAGAAGCGGCCCGTGTCGCTGTCGAAGTGACACACCGGGTCGGTCAGGAACGCGCCACGCTCACCCGTCGCGCGGTTGATCGCCGGCTTGTACCCGAAGAACTCGTTGTACGAGATCACCCGGCTCGCCGCGCCACCGGCCTTGGTGAACACCCGGAACACCGTGTTCACGCCCTCCAGGACGTGGCTCGGCCCCACGCACAACGCCTGGTCCGGGGGCTCAAGCGAGAACTGGTTGCCGCCGTTGGCCAGGCGGTTGTCGCGATGGTTGAGGCCGGCAAAGGTCACCGCCAGCTCAGTTCCTGCGGCTCGCACCGCTGTCGACCTGACGGTTCGGCCGGGGCCCGGCGAATGCGGTGCGCCCTCGTCGCCTTCGGCGTTGGCGGTCTCGGGCGACTGCAGCCCGTCGGCCCCGTCGACCCCGACCAGACTCGACAACGTGACGGACCCTGCGCTGATCAGCCCGGGCCCGGCGGCGAACACGTTGGTGGCTGACGATCCAGCCACCACGGCACCCGAGCCGATCAGGGCCATGGTTGCGATGATGAATGCTCTTTTTCGCATATCTCCCTCACTGGATGGTTCGTTCCAGCGGGGGCTGCTGCGTCCCACGGTCCCCCGCCGTCGGAGAGGCCACCGTAGGCCGGGGTTAGGGGTAGGAAAATGGGCCGTGCGGCCACTCGACCGCGCCAGGCGTTGGGTGTATGGACCCGTGCCGGTCTCAACCGGCGGAACCATCGGCGCGAGACTTCCCTCATGACGCTCCACTGGTCGGCCACCGGCATCGAGATCCACAAGGTCGTCGTCGGCCCGTTCGAGAACAACGTGTTCGTGATGCGGTGCACGGACACGGGCGAGGGCATCCTGATCGACGCCGCCAACGAGCACGAGCAGCTGCTCGAGATGGCCCAGCGGCTCGGCGTGCGGCGCATCCTGGAGACGCACGGCCATCACGACCACATCGGCGCCGTCGCCCAGATGCGCGAAGCGGGCTACGAGGTCGCGGTCACGGCGCTCGACGCGCCGCGCCTGAAGGACGTCGGGTACGACGTGTTCCTCGACGACGCCGAGGTGATCGAGGTCGGGCGGCTGCGCCTGCACGCGATCCACACGCCAGGTCACACCGAAGGGTCGATCTGCTTCCGCGTCGACGGTCACCCCGTACTCTTCAGCGGCGACACGCTGTTCCCGGGTGGACCGGGCGGGACGAAGTTCCCGGGCGGCGACTTCGCCACGATCGTCGACTCGCTCGAACACAAGCTGTTCACCCTGCCCGCCGACACCCTCGTGCTCCCCGGCCACGGCACCGATACGACGATCGGCACCGAACGACCGAGCCTGCAGGGGTGGGTCGACCGGGGATGGTGACCGGCCGGTTCACGGCCGGACGCCGGATCGCGGCACGCCGGTGAGCGAGCCCGCGCTCCCGGCCGACCAGCGACCGGTCGACCACACACCCGTCCACACCGACGACCTGCCACCCACCCCGACGCGCGACCGGAACATCCCGGCGACGGCCTGGGTCGAGGCGCCCGGCGAGCTGCTGCGCCTCGGCCTCGACCTGCCCGGCCAGCCGACGGCGATGTACAAGCGGCGCATCCACGGCTGGTCGCTGTGGCGCGCCGGCCCGGCCACCGGTGGCGACGCCCGCTACCTGGCGATCGCCCTCGACGCCCCCGACCTGCAGTGGGTCTTCCGCCTCTTCCCCGACGGCGACGGTGAGGGCGCCGGTCCGTCGGGCGCCGCCCACACCCGGTTCCGCACGTGGAAGGAAGACCTGCGCGACCACGCCCGCTGAGCGATTGATCGGCCGCGCGTTGAGCCAACCGATCGATCAGCTACGGCGGTGGGCAACCGGTGACGGGGTTGCCCGTGCGTGCGCATCCGGCCGGCGGCGGTGCCGCCGGGGCAATGGGCGCGGGGGCCGCGGTTGGGGGCACCGTCGAGCCTGCGGACAGCGACGGCCTCGGGTTCGGCGGCAGGTCGGGCGCGGTGGTCGACGTGGCCGTCGCCGTCGCGTCGCTCCCGACGACGGGCGCCGGAGGGAACGCAGATGCGGCAGGATCAGCCGACCCATTCGTTGCGAATGGCGCGGGGGTCGTGGCGGAACCGGTCGTCGCGCTCGCCGCGCCATCGCCCGCCGCGCCGGTTGCGCTCGCGGCACTGGCTACGCCGGCTGGACCGACGGACGACGCGCTCGGGGTGACCGCGGCGCCGCGCAGCGGCGCCGTCGTGACGAGCTCCGACCCCGACGACGCTGACGGGCCGGAGGTCGAGGACGCCGGACTCCCGGACGGCGCACCACACGCAGCGAGCACGAGCGTGCACGTGCACGTGAACGTGAACGTGAACGTGAACGGCACGAGACGACGGACGCTCGTTGACAGCCTCACGAACGAAGCGTACAAGTTCAAGAGCGGCCGGGGGCGCGGCGGCACGTGGTCCTCATCGTTGGGAAGGAACGACATGAACGGCTTCAGCTCACGCGCCCGCAGAGCGCTGGCGTGCGGCACCATCCTGCTCCTCGGCCTGGCGGTCGACGTCGCCGTACCCCGGGGCCCGGTCGCTCAGGCGGCGACGCTCACGCGTCTGCAGACGCGCTTGCTGTCGGGCACGGCGGAGCAGGCCCTCATCGCGCTGAACGCAAAGGCGAAGTTCATGGCCGCGGCCAACCCCGGAGGCGACGACGCTCCCGACGGCCTCGCTCCCGGCGTCACCCCCGGCCCTGCACTCACGCCAGGCGCCGGAGCCGGCAGCAGCAACGTCGTTCCGGGCCGCGACGGCACCTGCGAGGTGCGCCAGGGCAACAACGTGCGCGTCAACGACGACTGCCAGAACGCCGCCGATCCCGATCTGCACGGCCGGTCGCAGGCGCAGAACGAGACGGCGATCGCGGTCAACCCGACCGACCCGGAGAACCTCATCGCGTCGGCCAACGACTATCGCCGCGGCGACGGCGGGTGCGGCACGTACTACTCGGTGAACGGAGCGAAGAACTGGAGCGGGGGCGTAGCACCAGCGTCGTTCATCCGCGGCGCGGCGCTCACCGGCACGCTGCGAACCTACTTCCAGGCGAGCGGCGACACCGATGTGGCGTTCGACAGCAAGGGCACCGCCTACCTCCAGTGCCAGGTCTTCAACCGCGGGTTCGGGGTCACGCAGGATCCCGACGTGTCGAGCGGCATCCTGCTGTTCCGGTCCGACAACAAGGGCGCGAGCTGGAACTTCCCCGGGCGCGTCGTCGTGGCGTCGAACGGATCGCCCACGTCGAACGGCTTCGAGGACAAGCCGCTCATGGCGGTCGATAGCAACGCTCGTAGCCCCTTCGCCGACCGGGTGTACGTCACGTGGACGGAGTTCCGCAACGACGGCACGGCACCGATCCTCGAGGCGCACTCGTCCGATGCCGGGGAGACGTTCAGCGCACCCAAGGTGCTGAGTGGGATCGACCCGACCCTGTGCCAGGTGCAGGCCGGACCAGTGCCCGGGGCGTGCGACGCCAACCAGTTCAGCTACCCGTTCGTGGCGCCGGACGGCACCGTGTACGTCGTGTGGTCGAACTTCAACAACGCCGTTTCGGGCGACGACAACCACAACCAGGTGCTGATCACGAAGTCGACCGACGGCGGGGCCACCTTCTCGCCGGTAGCAAAGGCCACCGACTACTTCGACGTCCCTGACTGCGTTACCTACACGGGCCGCGATGCCGGGCGAAGCTGCGTCCCGAACAAGAGCACGACCGCGTTCAACAGCGTGTTCCGGGTCGCCAACTACCCGACCGCCGTCGTCGATCCCTCCGACCCGTCGAAGGTCGTCGTACACGTCGCCAGCTACATCAGCCGCAACTCGAACGAGACCACCGGCTGCGTGCCGCGCGGTCTGAGCGCCGCCACCTTCCTCAACCTGTACGACGGCGTGCTCACGACGGCGTGCCACAACCAGATCATCGAGTCGCGGAGCACGGACGCCGGCGCCCACTTCAGCGGTCAGACCACCGACCCTCGAGCGTTGCCCGTCGTGGGCCGTCAACGGAACATCGCCGACGAGTTCTTCCAGTCGACCGCCGCCAGCGCTAAGGCCGGGATCGTGGTGTCGTACTACGACCGTCAGTACGGCAACGACGACGTCACCGGGTTCAACGATGTCAGCGTCACGAGCCGGCGGTCGACGGTTCGGGCGACGTCGGCATCGTCGCCACCGGTGACGCAGTTCGCCGGCACGTTCTTCGGTGACTACATCCGCATGGCGGTCTCGGGGACCACGGCCTACCCGAGCTGGTCGGACACTCGCTTCCCCGGCGTCACGACGTGCCCCGCCAACCCCCGCCAGCTCTGCCAGCTCGGTCAGGACGAGGACATCTTCACCGCCATCGTCGATCTCGGCGACGATGGCGGGGGCGGCCGCGACTGACGACGGTCATCGGTCACGACCTTTTCCACTATCTGCGTAGTGGTAATAGGATGGGTGCGTGTCCCCTCCCCCGACTGATTCGGAGCTCTTCCGCATCGACGGGCTGCACGCCCGCCCCACCCCCGACGACACCGGAGCCGTTCCGGTCGACGAGATCCTGCGCGGCGTCGATCTCACGGTGATGGCCGGCGAGGTCCACGCCATCATGGGCCCGAACGGGTCGGGCAAGTCCACGCTCGCCACGACCCTGCTCGGTTCGCCGGAGTACGAGGTCACCGCCGGGCGCCTCTACTTCCGTGGCGACGACATCACCCAATGGCCGTCCGACGTGCGCGGCAAGGCCGGCATGTTCCTCGGCTTCCAGTACCCCCAGGAGATCCCCGGCGTCTCCGTCATCCAGTTCCTGCGCCAGTCGTTGTCGGCCCGCAAGGGCATCGACCTCTCGGTGCTCGAACTGCGCCTGTCGATCATGGAGTGGATGGCCCGCCTCGGCATGGACAAGTCGTTCGCCGACCGCTACCTGAACGAGGGGTTCTCGGGCGGCGAGAAGAAGCGCAACGAGATCCTGCAGATGGCCATCCTCGAACCCGAACTGGCGATCCTGGATGAGACCGACTCGGGCCTCGACATCGACGCGTTGCGCATCGTGGCCAGCGGGATCAACGAGGTGCGCCGCGACCGGCCCGGTCTCGGCGTGATCCTCATCACCCACTACCGCCGCCTGCTCGACGAGGTGCAGCCCACGCACGTGCACGTGATGAAGGCCGGGCGCATCGTGGCGAGCGGCGGTTACGAACTGGTCGACCTCGTCGAGTCGCAGGGCTACGACTTGATCGGCGCCTGAGGAGCGAGCCATGAGCCTGGACGTCGCCACCCTGCGCAAGGACTTCCCGGTGCTCGACCGCGTCATCGACGGAAAGCGCGTCGTGTACCTCGACTCCGCCGCCACGAGCCAGAAGCCGCAGTCGGTCATCGACGCGATGACGCAGTTCTACGAGACGTCGTACGCGCCGACCCATCGCAGCGCCTACCGTCTGGCGAGCGAATCGACCGACGCATTCGAGCTGGCCCGGGCGAAGGTGGCCCGGTTCGTCAACGCGCCGAGCAGCGACGAGATCGTGTTCACGAAGAACGCCACCGAGAGCCTGAACCTGGTGATCCAGGCGTGGGGACGGGCGAACCTGCGGGCCGGTGACGTTGTGGTGCTCACGCACATGGAGCACCACGCCAACATCGTGCCGTGGCACATGCTCGCCGCCGGACGCGGCATCGTGCTGCGCTGGATCCCGCTCACCGCGGATGGCCAGCTCGACCTCACGGATCTGCCCGCCCTGCTCGACGGCGCCAGGGTGCTGTCCTTCACGGCGATGTCGAACGTGCTCGGCACGGTCACTCCGGTACGGGCGTTGTGCGACGCCGCCCACGCCGTCGGCGCCCTCGCCTTCGTCGACGCCTGCCAGCACGTGCCCCACATCCCCACCGACGTGCGGGCGATGGACGCCGATGCCGTCGCCTTCTCGTCGCACAAGATGTGCGGCCCATCGGGCATAGGGGTGCTGTGGGCCCGGCGCTCGCTGCTCGAAGCGATGCCACCGTTCATCGGCGGCGGCAACATGATCGCCGACGTGCGCCTCGATGGGTTCACGACGGCCGACGTGCCGGCGAAGTTCGAGGCCGGCACCCCGCCCATCGCCGAGGCCGTCGGGCTCGGCGCGGCGGTCGACTACCTCGAGGCCGTCGGCATGGCCAACATCCGCGCCCACGAGATCGCCCTTACCGGCTTCGCCATGGACCGGCTCACCGAGCGCTACGGCGACGAGATCACGATCTACGGACCGACGAACCCGGAACTGCGCGGCGGTACGATCTCGTTCGCCTTCCGTGGCATCCACCCCCACGACGTGTCGCAGGTGCTCGACTCGGCCGGCGTGTGCGTGCGCGCCGGCCACCATTGCGCCAAGCCACTCATGCGCGAGCTGGGCGTGAACGCCACGACGCGCGCCAGCCTGTACCTGTACAACGACGAGGCCGATGTCGACACACTGGTCGAGGCGCTCGACGCCGCCAGCGACATCTTCGGGCTCTGAGCCCGTTCCCCCGGACCGACGGAAAACACGGAAGGACCACGACATGCCCGGCCTCGAGGACCTGTACCGCGAGATCATCCTCGATCACTACCGCAGCCCCCGCAACCGCGGCGAGCTGCCCACGCCTCCGGCCCACATGTCCGAGGGGTTCAACCCGTTGTGCGGCGACGAGATCAAGGTGTACCTCGTCGTCGAGGACGGCGTCGTCGCCGACATCCGCATCGGTGGCCAGGGCTGTTCGATCAGCCAGAGCTCGGCGTCGATGATGTCGTCGGCGGTGAAGGGCAAGACCGTCGACGAGACGCGCGCGGTCATCGGCGCGTTCAAGTCGATGCTCTCGGTTCCGACGGACCTCGACGCCGCGTCGGATGAGGACGCGCCTGGCCACGGTGACGACGCCGCCCCCGTGAAGCTTGGCGACCTCGAGGCGCTGCAGGGTGTCGTGAAGTTTCCGGTGCGCATCAAGTGCGCCACCCTGGCGTGGAACACCCTGGCGTCCGGCCTCGACGAGGCGACGGGCTGACGTCCACCGGACACGCTCTGATAAGGAGTTTTACACCTCCATTTACAGGTTGCTTAGGTCAACCTCGGTGCCGTTCCCGTCGATGCATAGAGCAGACACGAGGAGGCAATCGGATGAAGAAGCATGCTGGTCGGTTCACGGTGCGGATCACGGTGACGATGGGGACGGCAGGGGCGATCCTGTTCGGCGCACAGCCGGCTTGGGCCGCCACGACCACGCCGGCCGATGAGGCCAGCCTGGGCGTCGACCCCGAGGCGATCATCCACCAACTGCAGAACGGGGCGAAGATCGCCGCCGCCGTCGCCGCCCTCGTCATCGTGGGCAAGTTGCTTCGCGGCCAGCGGCGTCGCACCTGGGGCGCGGCTCAGTCGGACCTCCACGTGGACAACAAGCTCGCCCGCGGCGCCTTGCGCACGATGCCCACGATGCCGGCAGCGCCGGCGGACGAGATGCCGAACTGGCTCGTCACGGGGTCGCACACCGCGACCCGCCGGGCATGGTCGGGCAGCCCGACGGGCGCCAACCCGGTCGCGTCGATGAGCGCCCGGTCCGCTCGCCCGCTGCGCTGATCCTGGCGACGATCGAACCGGCCGCCGTGGGGGCGGCCGGGGCGAGACGGTCACGGCCGCCGTGGGGGCGGCCGGCCGACAAGTGAGGTGACCCTGGTTTCCGGGCCCTGGCGTCCACTCGTGAGGTGGAGACGCCGGGGCCCGTCACGTTCTCGCTGACTACGGTGGCTCGATGCTCGACCGTGCGACGCGTTGCGTCTACCTCGTGTTCGCCCTGGCCGGCGTCGCCATCGCATCCGTTCTCTCGCGGGTACCGCAGATCCGCGACCTGCTCCACTTGAAGCCCCGCCCGCTCGGTCTGCTGCTGTTGATGACCGCGATCGGGTCGCTGCTCTCGCTCCCCTCCTCCGGGCTACTGGTGCACCGGTTCGGTACCACCCGCACCGTGACGGCGATGTCGCTCGTGTCGATGAGCGGCGTGGTCGTCGTCGCCATCGGCAGCAAGGTCGACGTGATGATGGTGGGCGCCGGCCTGTTTCTCTTCGGGTTCGGCGCCAGCGCGTGGGACGTGTCGATGAACGTGCAGGCCGCCGCCGTGGAGCAGAAGCTCGAGCGGTCGATCATGTCCCGGTTCCATGCCGCCTTCAGCGTGGGCACGGTGGCCGGCGCGCTGACCGGTGCGGCGATGAACTGGATAGGTGTCGCCCCGGTCGCCCACCTGCTCGTGATCGCCGTGCTCGTCGCGGTGCTCGTGCCGGCCAACGCCCGCGGCTTCCTACCGGACGACCGCCACGACGAGGACGGCTCCACGCCCCGAACGAGCCCGCTCGTGGCGTGGACCGAACGGCGCACCGTGCTCATCGGGTTGTTCGTGCTGTGCATGGCCTTCGCCGAGGGCACCGGCAACGACTGGCTCGGCGTGGCGTCGATCGACGGCTACGGCACGAGCGACACGCTCGGCTCGATGGCCTACGTGGTGTTCGTCGCAGCGATGACCATCGGCCGATGGTTCGGACCGCGCTCGCTCGACCGGTTCGGGCGCGTGCGCGTGCTGCGCGCCGGCGCGTTGTGCTCCTTCGTCGGCGTGCTCGTGGTCGTGTTCGGCCCGGCGTTCGCCACCGCCCTCGTGGGCGTGGTGCTCTGGGGACTCGGAACGGCGCTCGGGTTCCCGACCGGGATGAGCGCGGCGGCCGACGACCCTGCCCGCGCCGCCGGCCGGGTGAGCGTGGTCGCCACCATCGGCTACGTGGCGTTCCTGGCCGGCCCGTCGGCGATCGGCTTCATCGGCAACCACACCGGCGTGCTGCGCGCCCTGTCGGTCACGGCCGGCCTGCTCGCGGTCGGGTTCCTGGCGGCCGGGGCGACGAGAACGCTTGTGGCCGCGCCGGTCGACGAACCGGTCGACGAACCGGTCGGCTGAGCGACGAGGTCTGCGTCAGCGCCCGTCGATCTGCTCGCGGAGCGATTCGAGGTAGGGCAGGGACCGGTGGTCCTTCGGTCGGTTGGCCGCGGTCTTCGAGGCGATGATGTCGTCGAGGTTGGCGACGGCAACGATCACCCCGTCACGAAGCTGGGTTGGACGAGCCCGCTCGGCCCACTGCTCGAACGCCTTCAGGTTCCCGGCTGCGCTGAACACCAGATCCAGATCGCCATGGCTGGTGACGAGGTTCACCATGTGCGGCATGTTCCGGATGAACGCCGCGTCGATGGTCGTCGCCACGGGCTCGTCACTGGTACGGATCCTGGCGTCCAGCCGCCTCAGCGCACGAGCCAGTCGCTCGAGGTTGTCGTCCGTTCGGGAAGGGACGATGTCGATGTCCTCGGTGGGCAGCGGTGAGCCGTGCACGACGGCGGCGAAGCCGCCGAGCACGACGAACTCGACGCCCTCCTCGGCGAGAACCGAACAGATCTCGACCGGGTCGAAACCCATCACGCCGTCGGCTCGTCGAGGAACCGCGCAGTAGCCCGGACGTCCATGAGCTTGTTGGCGACCTCGACCATGTGGCGAACGCGCTCTTCGACGGACATGCGGAGCTGGCGACGGATCTGGCTCACATCGACACCGCGATCGTCTTCGATGACCGGCAGCGCATCCACACCCTCAGTGTAAGGCCGCGCCGAAGCACCCCTGCGGCGAGACGCGACGACGGCGCTCAGCCGCGCTTGAGGTCGGAGACGACGCCGTCGCTGGCGTCGACGAGCTTGTGCGGCTCGATGCCGAAGACGTCGTGCCAGGTGCCGGCGGCGGCCCACACCTCGTCGTACGCCAACAGATCGGGGTCGACGAACACGCGAAGATGCGTGGCGTGACCGAACGGCGGCACGCCACCGATCGGGAACCCGGTCGCGTCCCGCACCACGTCGGCATCGACGCGGCTGCAGGTCTGGCCCCCGGCCGCGGCGGCGAGCTTGCGCTCGTCGAGCTGGTTGGCCCCGCTCACGTAGGCGAGCACGACCTCGCCGTCGACGGCGAAGATGAGGCTCTTCACGATCTGGCCGACCGCGCAGCCAATGGCCGCCGCGGCGTCAGCCGCCGTCTTCGTGCCCTCGGGGAACCGGCGCGGCGCGATCGTCAGCCCACGCTCGGCCGCGGCGTCGACGACCCGCTGCACGTTCGGATGGACGTCGGTCACGAGCAGCCGTCAGGGATTGGCGAACAGATCGTCGAGGGACGCCGGCCGCGCCACGACCGCGGGCGTGGTCGGCTCGTCGGCGTCACCGTCGGTCTGGAAGGCGGCGTAGCCGTCGCGCTCGAGCTGGTCGGCAAGCTCCGCGCCCCCGGAGGCGACGATGCGGCCCTTGATGAGGATGTGCACGCGGTCGGGGTGGAGCTGTGCGAGCAGGCGCGGGTAGTGGGTGATGGCGACGACACCGAGGTTGTCCTCGCGCACCGCGTCGGCGACACGCTTGGCCGACGACCGCAACGAGTCGATGTCGAGGCCGGAGTCGAGCTCGTCGAGAATGGCGATCTTCGGCCGGAGCACGGCGAGCTGGATCGTCTCGTTGCGCTTCTTCTCACCGCCGGAGAGATCGACGTTGAGCGGCCGGGACAGGAACTCGGGGTCGAACCCGATGCGGGCCGCTTCGGCGCGCAGCTCGTCCGCGAGCCCGGCAGCGTCGCGGCCCCGGGCGACGACCGCCGCCGAGAGCGCATCGACGAGCGCCACGCCGGGCACCTCGGTCGGGTACTGGAGGATGAGGTGCACGCCGGCCACCGCCCGCTGCCACGTCGGCAGGGCGAGCAGGTCGATCGGGGCGCCGTCGTCGGGGACAAGGGTGACGGACCCGGCCGTGACGGTGTAGCCGGGGCGACCGAGGAGCACCGCCGACAGCGTCGACTTGCCGGCGCCGTTCGGGCCCATGACGGCGTGGACCTCACCGGAGCGGACCTGGAGGTCGATGCCCCGCAGGATCTCGCGCCCGGCAACCTCGGCCCGCAGCCCCTCGATCTTCAGGGTCGTCATGGCGCACTCCCCTCGTCCCCGGCCCCACCGACGCCGGCGGCGCCGTGCTGCTGGTCGTCGGGGGCACCGATCGTGAGCACTATCTCGCCGTCGACGACCGAGACGTCGTAGACCGCCACCGGTTGCGTGGCCGGCAACGTCTGCGGTTCGCCGGTCTCGAGCGAGAACGCGCTGCCGTGCTTCCAGCATTCGATCTCGCGCGTGTCCGGGAGAACCTCGCCCTCCGAGAGCGAGACATCGGCATGCGAGCACACGTCGCCGAGCGCGTACACCTGCGCGCCGATGCGCACCAGCGCGATGGACCGGCCGTCGACCACGACCCGCCGGGCGGCGCCGTCGGCGAGGTCGTCGAGCCGCCCGAGCTGGTGCACCGTTGTGGCGGGCGCGGTCATGGCCGCCGCCTGTCGAGCTTGGCGCCGACCTCGTCGTGCAACGGCGCGACGAGCGACTGGTCGGCGAGCTTGGCGAGGACCTCGTCGAAGAACCCGAGCACGATCAGGCGCTCGGCCACCACAGGCGGCACGCCGCGCGATTCGAGGTAGAAGCGCTGCTCGTCGTCGATCGGGCCGACCGTGGAGGCATGCGAGCAGCGCACGTCGTTGTTCTCGATGTCGAGGTTCGGCACGCTGTCGGCCCAGGCGTCGTGCGAGAGCTTGAGGTTGCGGTTCGTCTGGAAAGCGTTCGACCCCTTGGCGTCCTTGCCGATGTGGATGAGGCCCGTGTAGACGCTGCGCGAGCTGTCCTGCACCGCCCCCTTGAACAGCAGGTTCGCCGTCGTACGCGGCGCGAGGTGATCCTGCACCACGCGCAGATCGTGCATCTGGTTCCCCTCGCCGAACGAGAGGCCGATCTGCTCGGCGTGGGCACCCTGCCCGACGAGGCGACACTCCGTGCGGACCCGGGCGTAGTCACCACCGAAGGCGACGGTGGCGAGCGAGACGGTGGCATCACGATCGGCCTCGGCCACCTGGTGGCCGACGAACCACGTCGATCGGTCGAGCTCGTTGACGGCGATGTAGCGCACGCGGGCGGAGGGGTGGGCGACGAGCTTCGTGACCGGTAGGACGAGGCCGCCACCGCCACCGACGAAGCGCTCCACGACGGTGATCTCGGCATCGGCCCCGGCCTCGATCAGGAGGTCGGACGCGACGATCGACGGCGACGCTCCCGAGCCAGCGGCGACCCGATGGACGAGCACGAGCGGCTCGGCGACGGCCCTACCGGCGGCAACGCGGACGACCTGGCGCGTGGCCAGCGCGGCGTTCAGCTCGGTGAAGAGGTCGACCGTGCCCGCCGGTCCACCATCGCTGTCGGCCTCGACGAGAAGCTCGGCCGGACCCCGCTCGACCGATGCGGCGAGGGGAGCGGTGACCGTGAACCGATCGAGGTCGAACTCGGCGATGCGGCTGTAGCGCCAGATCTCCTCCTCGGCCGACGGCATCGCCAGTGCGCCGAGTCGTTCGGCTGCCGCCGACCGGCTGGCGCGCAGCCACGGCGCGCCTTCAAAGTCGGCCACCGACGCGGGCGTGATCGTCTTCACCACGGAGGAAATCTACTATCCGCGTAGTGTAAATACCCACCCGACTCGACGTGACGGACGGCGCTCGACCGCCGGTGGTAGGTGACCGTACAGGGGCACCGACAGGCGCTCACCGCTTCTTCTTGCGCTTGCCCTTCGGACGGTTGCCCTCGCGCTTGCGCTGGGCCTCGACCTCGGCCATCACCTCGGCGCCGATCGAGTTGAGGAAGTCCTCGGCCTCGTCGAGCACCGCGGCGGCCGTGCCGTCATCGAGCCCGGGCGGGTCGGCCGGCGCCGGCTTCGGCACGAGCGAGCCGTACGACCAGCCGGCGTCGGCCAGCCGCCGCTCGAACTTCGGACAGTCCGCCGGGCAACGCCACGGCGCGTCGGGCGCCAGGTCGAGGTTGCACTTGCGCACCGTCTCGTCGTTGGCGTACGTGCGGCTCTCGAAGTTCTTGCAGTCCTCGCGCATCGGCACTCAGTGATTCTGTCACCGCACGGTGAGAGCCGGTCGTGGATCGGGTTGGCAATCCTCACGGACGGCCACGCCGTATGTCTCTCGCGGGTGGGGCGTGTGTTCGGGCCTGCCCGGCCAGAGATCCGCTCTGGCCCACTCATCCGGGAGGACCCATGCTCCGCAAGACCAGAATCGCCGCCGCCATCGGCGTCGTACTCGCCCTCGGCTTCGGCACGACGGCTTCGGCCGACGACTTCGAGTGGCGCGCCCGGCCGATGGTCGGCGCCAACGAGGTGCCGGCGAACACCTCCACCGCCGAGGCCCGCGCGTCGTTCGAGAAGGACGACGGTGTCATCCACTACAAGATCCGGATGCGCAAGCCGATCACCGGAGCCTTCATGGGCCACATCCACGCTCAGGTCGCCGGCAAGAACGGTCCGATCGTGGTGTGGCTGTTCGGCGACATCAAGCTCGGTCTCGGCAACCCGACGGTCGACTTCGCCAAGGGCGCCGTGGTGGCCGAGGGTGAGATCACCGCCGACCAGCTCGTCGGCCCCCTCGCCGGCAAGACGCTCGACGACCTGATGGCGATCCTCGACAACGGCGGCGCCTACGTCAACCTCCACACCCGCGCCCACCCCGGCGGCGAGATCCGCGCCCAGGTCATGCGCGAGACGGAGGACTGAGCGCAGCTCGGCCGGCACCGAACCGTCGAACGTTGACGACCTGACTGCCATTCGCGCAGGAAGGCCGTCAACGTTCGGCTCGGGGTTCCGGGCGGTTCGCGTCCGGCGATCGGACCGAACCCGTGATCCGATCCGGCTCCGCCGGTCGGATCACCGCAAGCTGGGTCGGCCGAAGGCCGTCCAACACCGTTCGGTCGCACACCTCTGGTTTGCGGCCGACGACCGAGCGTTACCCGACCGAACCTTCCATCTGCAGCTCGATCAGGCGGCTCCACTCGACGGCGTACTCCATCGGCAGCGTCTTGGTGACGGGTTCGATGAAGCCGTTGACGATGAGACCCATCGCCTGCTCCTGCGTGAGGCCACGGCTGGTGAGGTAGAAGAGCTGCTCGTCGGCGACCTTTGACACGGTGGCTTCGTGGCCGATCTGGGCGTCCTCGTTGCCGACCTCCATGTAGGGGAAGGTCCGCGAGGTGGACTCCTCGTCGAGGATGAGGGCGTCGCACTGCACGTGGCTCTTGCACCCGTACGCGCCGTCCTCCACCCGCACGAGGCCGCGGTAGGTGGTGATGCCGCCGTCCTTCGAGATCGACTTCGACACGATCTTCGACGTCGTCTCCGGCGCGGCGTGCACCATCTTGGCGCCGGCGTCCTGGTGCTGGCCGGGTCCGGCGTAGGCGACGGAGAGGACCTCGCCCGTGGCCTTCGGGCCGACGAGGTAGACGCTCGGGTACTTCATCGTGAGCTTCGAACCGATGTTGCCGTCGATCCACTCCATGTGACCCTCGGCCTCGACCCGCGCCCGCTTGGTGACGAGGTTGTAGACGTTCGGCGACCAGTTCTGGATGGTGGTGTAGGTGACCCGTGCGCTGGGCTTGACGACGATCTCGACCACGGCCGAGTGCAGGGCGTCCTTGGTGTACACCGGGGCCGAGCAGCCCTCGATGTAGTGCACCTGCGAGCCCTCGTCGGCGATGATCAGCGTGCGCTCGAACTGGCCGGCGCTCTCGGAGTTGATGCGGAAGTAGGCCTGGAGCGGCATCTCGCAGTTCACGCCCGGCGGCACGTAGATGAACGAGCCACCGCTCCACACCGACGAGTTGAGCGCGGCGAACTTGTTGTCACCGGGCGGGATGATCGAGCCGAAGTACTGCTGCACGAGCTCGGGGTACTCCCGCAGCGCCGTGTCCATGTCGCAGAACAGGATGCCCTGCTTGGCCAGGTCGTCGCGGTTCTTGTGGTAGACGACCTCGGAGTCATATTGTGACGTTACGCCTGCCAAGTACTTGCGCTCGGCCTCGGGGATGCCGAGCTTCTCGTAGGTGGCCTTGATGCGGTCGGGCAGCTCGTCCCACTCGTCCACCACGCCGCCCTCGGTGGGCTTGATGTAGTAGTAGATGTCCTGGAAGTCCAGATCGGGCATGTTGATGGCGAACCACTTGGCCATCGGCTTGCGATCGAACATCCGCAGGCTGCGCAGCCGGAAGTTGCGCATCCACTCCGGCTCGCTCTTGTAGCGCGAGATCTGCTCGACGACGTCGGCGTTCAGGCCCTTCTCGGGGCGGAAGGCGAACTCGTCGCCATCGCTCCAGCCGAGCTTGTACTTGCCGAGGTCGAGATCGGAGACGGACATCAGGTCCTCCGGGGGTGGGCGGGGATTTCCCCTACGCAGATAGTAACAATTCCCCGGCCCGTCGCCACCACGGGACCTGAGATCCTCCCGCCGCCGGGCGGCGGGGTCAGACGGCGGCGGCCATGGCGTCGGCGATGGCGGTGAGCACGGGGGGTGACGTGGCCAGGTTCAGGCGGACGAACCCCACCCCCTGCTCGCCGAAGTCGGGGCCGGGCGACAGCTCGACTCCGCCGGCCCGGAAGACCTCGACCGGCTCCTCGGCCAGGCCGAGCGGGCGGCAGTCGAGCCAGGCCAGGTAGGTGGCCTCGGGCACGGCGTAGTCGATGGCGGCCAGCGCCGGGCGCTCGGCCAGCAGGCGGGCCAGCACGTGCCGGTTCTCGCTCAGCCGGCGCACCACCGCCGCCTGCCAGTCGTCGGCCTGCGTCCACGCCACGGTCGTGGCCAGCACGCCGAACGGGCTGACCGCGCCGAACAGGTGCGAGGGCAGCGCGGCCAGGGCGGCGTGCACGGCGGGCGCGCCGGCGTGCAGCACCGCGCAGCGGATGGCGGCCAGGTTGAACGACTTCGTGGCCGACGTGAGCGTGACCGTGCGGGCGGCGACGTCGTCGCC